>JAKEEW010000949.1 GCA_022616375.1 Sporichthyaceae bacterium | reverse complement strand
TGAGTCGCGGAATGGTCGGCCTTCCTATGGTCGGGCCAACCCCTAGCGAAAGGAACCATCATGCAACGCAAGACCCTGTCCCGTCTGGCTGTGGCCGGTCTCGCCGTGCTGGCCCTGTCCGTTCCGGCCAGCGCCGCGCAGGCCCAAGAGACCGATCCGGAACCGCCGAGCGGCGTGGCTAACTGCACTCCGTACGGCTATATCACCACGTCTGGATCCAACATCCTGTTCCGCGGCTACAGCTGGTGTACGGCCTTCAGTTCGAACCTGACCGTCCAGCTGACCCGGAACAAGTTCGACGGAAACGGTGACAAGGTGGTCAAGACCCTCACTAAAACCTGCGGCGCGTACCTCGACTGCAGGCTACCCCCGAGCACGACCTGGCAGACCTACTCAGATACATATACGGCCAGTGTTGAAAGTTGGTGCGTGGTCGTCTTCCTGACCGGAACATACATACCGTACAAGACAGCCCACACCTGTATCTATCATTGAGCAACGGACCGGGGGCGGTGGTTCGGGCCACAGCCGTCCGCCGTTCCCGGGTTGCTTGCCGCCACCGTCTGCTGCGTTCGTCCCGACCGCATGCGGGATAGAGCCCCGCTTCAGCCGGCCGAAGCACGAGGACGACCAGCCTCGCGGCATCGACAGCGTTCTTCGCGTGAATCATCTCGCTCACCCGACACCAACTCGCGTTCTCCTGGCCAGCCTGTGTGGCAGCTGGCGCCGTGCGCAGCGCCGCAGCGCTAGAGCAGCGACCGCCCGGGCGCAGCCGAACAGGCTTCGCCGCCTCCGCCCGATCGGCCCGACAGCAGTCCCGGCATCGACCCGCACCGGTCCACCAGGAGCAGGGTCCGACCCGGAACGCTCGGCACGTTGCCCAGGAACCGCACCGGGAGCTGCCGACCGTACGAACTGATCGAGATCGACCAGCTTGGCCGCGATCACCTTGGCCACCCGGTCCGGCGGCGACGTACAGCGCCAGCAGCAGCGGCAGCAGCCGCGCGATGCCCGATCGTTTCCGGTTCGGGGCGTGGAACAGCGGCACCCGTACCGCACCGGGCGGGCCGGGTTCCTCGGCGGGCCCGCGACCACCGCCCCCTCCGGCAGCGCGGCGAGCAGCCGCGCGAAATCTGGCCCAGCCACGGTGATCTGTACAGACGCACT
>JAKEEW010000948.1 GCA_022616375.1 Sporichthyaceae bacterium | reverse complement strand
GGTCGGGGGTGATCACCAGCCACCAGTCCCGCGCCGCCCCGGGCACGTCGCGGAAGCTGAACCGCAGCACGGTCCGGCCCGCCGGGACGGCGCTGACTTGGACGTTGCGCTGGAGGTCCCACATCAACAGATGCGGGTCGAGGTCTTCGTCGCCAAGCTGCGGAATCCAGCGGACACCCCAACGCCCCAGCGCCTCGACGATCGGCCCCAACTCCTTGCCCGCCGGGGTCAGCTCGTAGCTGACCCGGTTCCCGTCGTCGTACCGGTCGACGACGCCGCCGCGCCGCAGCTCGTTGAAATGGCGGCTGCCCGCCAAGAGCTCCCGCACCACGAGCAGCGTCCAGCGCTCGTCCAGCAACTCCATCGCCTTGGCAACCGGACAGAACTGGCCGTAGCTCGTCACCATCCACCCTCCGCTGAGTACCGCCCTTCGGGCACTGCTCTCCGGGTCCCGCCCTCCGGGTACCCCGAGCACGCTACGACGTCGCCGCGCCCGTGCCTAGTACAGATGTTGAACCGGCCAGGTACAGAACCGGAACTGGCCCGGGGTCCCTGGCCGGCTGGACGATCGGGCCGCAGCCCGGCACCAGTGACCGGGCGGACCCCGAGTCCAGGAGGAGCATCGTGAGCCTCACCAGCACCAGTACCGCGCAACCCGCCGGCCCGACCATCCAGGAGCAGGCGCCGACGCTGCTGGCCCATGTCGCCGGCTACGTCGGCCACCGAACGGTCGCGGTCGGCCTGCGCGCCGGCCTGGTCCGGGCGCTTGCCGACGCGCCCGGTGGCGCCACCCCCGACGAGCTGGCCGAGCGGCTCGGCCTCGACCCCTTCTACGTCTCGGTGTGGTGCCGCTCGGCGTTCGCCGCCGGGGTCCTGGACCGCGACGGCACCGCCTACCGCCTCGCACCGCACGTCGGCACGCTCCTGCTGGACACCACCTCGCCGGCCTATGTCGGCGGGGTCTTCACCGTCCTGGAGCAGCGCGAGGTGTTCGACCGTTTCGAGGCGAGCCTGGCCTCCGGCGAGCGGCTGTGGTGGGACCAGGCCAGCCCCGAGTGGATCGCCGGCGTCGCCGGGACCGGGACCCCCTTCTACACGCGGCTGGTCCCCGGTGCGCTGGAGCGGGTGCCCGGGCTGGCCGACCGGCTCACCGCCGGGTGCCGTGTGGCCGACGTGGCCTGCGGGACCGGTGCCGGCCTGATCCGGCTCGCCGAGGCCTACCCCGCCTGCCAGATCGTCGGCGTCGACGGCGACCTCCACTCGATCGACCTGGCCCGCGAACGGGTCGAGCGGGCCGGGCTGGCAGGCCGGGTCACGCTGACGTGC
>JAKEEW010000947.1 GCA_022616375.1 Sporichthyaceae bacterium | reverse complement strand
GCCAGCCAGGCTTGCCCGACCGACCACCGGACGGTTCCCGGGTCGCCGACGCTGAGGCTGTGGCTGGCCAGGCGGTGAGCGACGTCGGTGACCACGCCCAGCATCCGGATCGGGCTGATCTCGGAGCCGTCGATCCAGGTGTAGTGGCGGCGGTAGCGGCCCTGGTCGGGCCGGTCCTGCATGGGCGCGCCGTGCACGAGCTGCAGCGCTGCCCGGTAGTCGCCGATACCGGCCTCGCCGCGGCGGTCGCCTCGCTCGCGCAGCCGCAGCATGAGCTGCCAGTCCATCAGGATGCCGTCGGCGACGGTGAAGGTGCCCTCCGGCAGGTTCCCTTCGGAGATCCATTCGCCGCCGTCGGGGCGGGTGCCCAGCCAACGGCGCAGGCGGGCCATGGCGGCTCGGATCGTGCCCTCACCGGCGGGATGGCCGTACCACAGCGCGTTTTCGATCTGGGCCCGGTCGCTGCTGCGGCCGGGCCGGGTGATCAGGTACAGCAGCATCTCGGTGTAGAGGCGGTGCTTGCTGTCGCTGATCTGGCCGGGAAAATGGGCCCGGATCGGGCCGAGAATGGCGAGCCTGGGCCGGGTCGGGTCGCCGGCCTGCCACGCGGCGAGATCCTCGTCGAGGGTGGGGTCGGCCTCCACCGCGGTCACCGCGGCGCTGGGGCTCGCCGCGACCGGCGGCGCCGTGTCGGCGGTGACCTCCGGTGTCATGGCGGCGGGGTCGAACAGGGTGAGCACACCCACGGCCGGGTCGACCAGGCCGGGCACGGTGTCCGGTTCGGCCGCGGGCCCGGTGGCGGGTGTGGTCAGGTGCGCGGCCCGGAAGACCTGCGCCATCGGTTCGAGCATGTCCACCGGCACGCTGGCGGCACCGGTGGTCAGCCGCAGCCCGGGTATGTCCACCGTCACTGCGGCGTCCTCGGTGACGGTGAGCCTGGCCGCGGCGACGGGTGGGCTGTCGCTGGTGGCGACGATGACCGCGACCCCGCGCTGCCCAGCCGCGATGAGCTCCCGGTGCAGCGCGGCCAGCTCGGCGCGATCCTGCGCGGTGGGGCTTGCCACCGCGAGGACCAGCGGCGGCGTTGCTTCGGTGGGGTCGCTGCGGCGGTGCAGGGCCGCCGCCGGCCACGGCCGGGGCGACGAGTGGCCGCGGCTGGTGCGGGCGCTGC
>JAKEEW010000946.1 GCA_022616375.1 Sporichthyaceae bacterium | reverse complement strand
GCCGGGCCGGTAGGGCATCTCCTGCGGCGGAACGAGGTTCTTCGCGCGGATCTCGGCGGGGTCTCGCCCGAGGGCGGCAGCGAGACGATCCAGCAATCGCCTCGCTGATCGCGCCGACCTCGGCGGCCGCGATGGCGAGGAAGTCGGCGGCGAAGCCGAGCGGCGCGCCGTGGAAGTTGCCGGTCGACAGCACCCGACCATCCGGCAGCACGACCGGGTTGTCCACAATGGAGACCAGCTCGCGCTCGGCGACCTGCACGGCAAAGTCCAGTGTGTCCCGGGCCGCCCCAGCCACCTGAGGGGCGCAGCGCATCGAGTAGGCGTCCTGCACCGCATGGGTCATGTCGTCGCGGTGGGAGTCCATGATGGCCGATTTTTGCAGCAGGCGGTAGATGTTGGCCGCGGAGACCGCCTGCCCCGGATGCGGGCGGATCGCATGCAGCTCCGGCAGGAACGGCCGGTCCGAGCCGAGCATCGCCTCGATCGCCAGCGCCGCCGTCACATCGGCCATCGCGAACAGGTGCGCCGCGTCAGTGCAGGCGAGCAGCAGCATGCCGAGCATGCCGTCGGTACCGTTGATCAGCGCCAGGCCCTCCTTGGCCGCCAGCCGCACCGGAGCCAGCCCGGCCGAGCGAAGTGCCTGCGCCGCCGGCAGCCGCTCACCGCCGGGACCCAGCACCCACCCCTCGCCCAGCAGCACCAACGCACAGTGCGCCAACGGAGCCAGGTCGCCCGACGCGCCGAGCGAGCCATGCTCGGGCACCCACGGCGTAATGTCGTGGTTGAGCAGGTCAACCAGGATCTGCACAATTGCCGGTCGTACGCCCGAGTGTCCCATCGCCAACGAGCGGATCCGCAGCAGCAGCATGGCCCGGACCACCTCGCGCGGCATGGGTGCCCCGAGGCCGGCGGCATGCGAGCGCAGCAGCGCGTGCTGCATCTCACCCCGTCGGGCCGGTGGAACGAACGTGCTCGCCAGGGCCCCGAACCCGGTCGAGACGCCGTAGACCGGGCGCGCGTCCCGCTCGATGGCGTCCACATGAGACCGGCTGATCCGCATGGCCTTGATGGCGTCGGGGGCAAGCTCGACGGTGGCGTCACCGCGGGCGACGGCGACCACGTCCGTGGGGGTGATCCCGCTCGGGTGGACCGTGACGGTCGCCGTGCTGGCCGCCGTGGCCGGCTTGGCTGAGTTGGCCGACCGGGACGGCTGGCGACGGCCGGTGGTGGGCCTGGTGGTACGGGCCTGGGT
>JAKEEW010000945.1 GCA_022616375.1 Sporichthyaceae bacterium | reverse complement strand
GCGGTTTGTGACCCACTCGGTCACCGAGGCGGTGTTCATGTCGAAGCGGGTGGTGGTCATGTCAGGCCGCCCGGGCCGGGTGCTCGGCGACTTCACGGTCCCGTTCGACTACCCGCGCCTGCCGCCGCTCCGGTTCGACGAGGACTTCGCGCACCTGGCCGGCAAGGTGTCGATCTGCCTTCGGGAAGGCCGAGAGGCGGCCTGGCCCGCGAGCGGGACGCCCCCGCCGGCCCCGGTTCCCGCTCCGGAGCCCGCTCCGGGCCGCCGAGTGGAGGGGATCGCGCGCCGATGAGCGTCGAGACCGACCTCAGCGGCCGCGACGACGCACCGCCGCGGCCGGCGCCGCCCCCGCCCGGGCCGCGGACCCCGGCGGCGCCGTCCTGGCGTGGGCACTGGCTGTCGTTCTGGGGCCTGCCGCTGCTGGTGTTCCTCGCCGTGTGCGGGCTGTGGTACGTCGTGAGCTATCTGCTGCTCGACGCCGACCGGCGCTTCCTCGTCCCGCCGCCGCACGACGTCGTCCAGGTCAGCTTCTTCGACCGCTACAACCTGCTGGAGCTGCTCGACGCGCTGTGGCTGTCGACCCGGGTCGCCTTTATCGGCCTGTTCGTCGCGATCGTGCTTGGCCTGGCCCTGGCGGTGGCGATGAGCCAGGCTCGCTGGATCGAGAGGTCGCTGTACCCCTACGCGGTCATCACCCAGACGATCCCGATCCTCGCCTGCGTGCCGCTGTTCGGGTTCTGGTTCGGCTACGACTTCTTCAGCCGGGTCCTGGTCTGCATCATCATCGCGCTCTTCCCGATCATCGCCAACACGCTGTTCGGGCTGCAGTCGGTGCAGCAGGAGCACCACGACCTGTTCACGCTGCACGGTGCGAACCGCTTCACGCGGCTGTGGAAGCTGCAGTTCCCGGCGGCACTGCCGGCCATCTTCACCGGGCTGCGCATCTCCGCGGGCCTGGCGGTCATCGGGGCGATCGTCGGCGACTTCTTCTTCAAGCAGGGCGACCCGGGGATCGGCATCCTCATCGACCGCTACCAGTCCAGGTTGCAGTCGGAGCAGATGGTCGCGGCGATCGTCCTGTCATCACTGCTCGGGATCGTCGTGTTCTGGCTCTTCGGCTTCCTCGCTCGCCAGGTCGTCGGGAGCTGGCACGAGTCCGCCGGGTCCGGTGAACCCGGCTCGTAGCTCCCTCACCGGTACAGGCACGGACATGCTGC
>JAKEEW010000944.1 GCA_022616375.1 Sporichthyaceae bacterium | reverse complement strand
GGTGTCGTCCAGGCCGAGGTCGAACATCGGCACCGACAGCACCCGGCCGCGCACATGCATCCGCAGCTGGACGTTGGCGTTGCCCAGCCGCACCAGCTCGCCGGCGACACCCAGTCCGGCGAGGACTTCTAGGGTGCGGGGCTGGATGGCGAGGGCGCGGGACTCTTGGGCCCGGTCGAGGTTGCGGTCGATCAACCAAGCGCGAATCCCGTGCGCGGCTAGGAACACGGCCAGAGCCAGGCCGGTGGGCCCGGCGCCGACGACCAGCACGTCGGCCGGATCGGTCACCTTGTCGCGGTTGGTGTTCATGTGCTGGTGGTGTGCCGGTACCGGATGACCGCCGCCGGCACGGCCAGGACGAGTACTGCGCCGATCCAGGCCAGCGCGTGCCATACCGGGCCGGCGGTGGGGCCGCCAAGGCACAGCACCCGCAGGGCGTCGACGGTGACGGTGATCGGGTTGATTTCGGCGAAGGCTTGCAGCCAGCCTGGGAAGGTGGCCACCGGCACGAAGGTGGAGCTGGTGAAGATCAGCGGGATCACCGCCAACTGCCCACCGATCCCGGCCGATTCGGCATCGCGTACCAGCAGCCCGAGCAGGGCGAAGATCCACGAGAACGCTACGCCGATCAGCACCGCCAGCCCCATCGCACCGAACGCCGCGGCCGGACCGGCGTGGAACCGGAACCCGATCGCATATGCCACCCCGGTCATCAACCCGAGCACGAACAGGTTGCGCACCGCGTCGGCGGCGGTGCGTCCCGCGAGCACGGCGGAGCGGGCCATCGGCAGCGCCCTGAACCGGTCGATCATCCCGGTGGCCAGATCATCTGCCAGGGCCACCCCGGTTTGCGAGGCCCCGAACGCGATGGACAGAACCCAGATCCCGGGCAGGGCGAAGTCGATGTACCGGTCGACCCCGGGTGGGTGGATCGCGCCGCCCCAGGCGTAGTTGAACAACAGCACAAACAGGATCGGTTGCACGGTGGCGAACGCGATCAAGGTGGGCACGCGCACCAGCCGGCGCAGGTTGCGGCCGGTCACGGTGGCCACATTGGACAGCCACCAGCCCGGCCCGCCTATTAGCACCCTCGGCATGGCTTTTCCGTTGGCCGCAGCCGTGATCGTCGTCATCGCCTGCCTCCCACCGCGGAGGTGTCCATCCCGGACGGTGTCTCAGAGCTTTGGCCGGTGAGGGTGAGGAACACATCGTCGAGGCTGGGGCGGCGCAACGCCAGGTCCGACACTCGCAGGCCGGACTCGGCCAGCCGGGCCGCCACGTGGGGCAGGATCGCCGCGCCATCGGCTACAGGCAGCACCACCCGTCCCATCTCGGCGTCCACGGTGGGTGGCGCGGAACTCAAGCCTTGCATCGCCTGCGCCAGCAATCGAACATCTTGCCCGTGTGGTGCCTGGAGTTCGAGGCGATCACCACCCACCCGGGCTTTGAGCTGCCCGGCGGTTCCTTCGGCGATCACCGTGCCGTGGTCGAGAACCACGATGGCATCGGCGAGCCGGTCGGCCTCCTCCAGATACTGGGTGGACAGCAGCACCGTCGTGCCCTGCGCGGTCAGCTCGCCAATAAGCGCCCACAACTCGGCGCGCCCACGCGGATCGAGCCCCGCAGTCGGCTCATCCAGGAACAGCACCGGCGGCGACACGACCAGGCTGGCCGCCACATCGAGCCGCCGTCGCATCCCACCCGAATATGTTCCCGCGATGCGGTCTGCTGCATCGGCCAGATCGAACAACTCCAGCAGCTCATCGGCGCGCCGCTGCGACCGCCGCCTGTCCAGACCAGACAGACGGCCGATCATGCGCAGGTTCTCCCGCCCCGTCAGGTAGGCGTCCACCGCCGCGTACTGCCCGGACAGGCCGATAACCCGGCGCACCGCAGCCGCCTGACGAACCACGTCGAAACCGGCCACCCAGGCGCGGCCGGAATCGGCGGGCAGCAGGGTGGCCAGAATCCGCACGATGGTGGTCTTGCCCGCCCCGTTGGGGCCCAGCAGCCCCAGCACCGACCCGGCCGGCACCTGCAGATCCACGCTGTTGAGCGCGTCGAGGGTGCCGAAGCGTTTCACAATGCGTTCGGCCACCAGCGCTGGTTGCTCTGCCATCACCGCTCGCCAACATGTATCGCTAGGATTACTATCTATCGGGCGACAATAGCATTGCTACCTATGGTGGGGATAGGCTGACAGGCGTGAAAGGCGAGGCACAGGCCCTCAAGGGGCATCTTGACGTGCTTCTTCTAGCGACCCTCGAGGAAGGGCCGCGCCACGGCTATGCCGTCAGGGAAGCCCTGCGCGACGGCTCCGCCGGCCGGTTCGATCTGCCCACCGGCACCATCTACCCGGCCCTTCACCGCCTAGAGAAAGCCGGCCTGATCGCTGGGGCATGGTCGACCGTGGATGGCCGGCGCCGACGCACCTACGAGCTCACCGAGGCCGGGTACAGTCGGCTGCATACCGACCGCGGAAAGTGGCAAGGATTCGCCGCTGCCGTCACCGCACTGCTGGAAACGAACAGGCCATGGCGAGCCACCAGCTGATCGACGCCTACCTGGCCGAACTCGGCGCACGGCTGCCCGCCGACACAATCGATGAACTCGCCGACGGACTCACCGAGACCTGGCAGCATCACCTCCGCCTGGGCATCAACCCAGACCAGGCCGCGAGGGCCGCCATCGCCGAATTCGGTACCACGCAACAGATCAACGACGCTTTCGTTGCCAGCGCGCCCGGGCGGCGCACCGCACGCATGCTGCTGGCCACTGGCCCGCTCGCCGGGATCTGCTGGGGCACCAGCCTGATCACCGCGAAAGCATGGACCTGGCCGATACCCCGGGCTGGCGCCATC
>JAKEEW010000943.1 GCA_022616375.1 Sporichthyaceae bacterium | reverse complement strand
GCTGCGGGTCGGCGAGGCCAGGTTCCGGCAGTTTGCCACCCACGACACCCTCACCGGCCTGCCCAATCGGACATTGTTCACTGAACGGCTCATCAATCGCCTCGCCACGGCCTCGGCCGGGTCTCGGCTGGCCGTGTGCTGCCTCGACCTGGACGAGTTCGCCGCCCTCAACGACGGCCTCGGCCACCATGTCGGCGACCAGCTGCTGATCGAGGCCGCCGACCGGCTCAGCGCCGTGGCCGCCACGTCTGGCCATCTGCTCGCCCGGCTGCACAGCGACCAGTTCGCGATTCTCATCGAGGACACGACCTGTGTCGAGACCGCCATCAAGATGGCCGACCAGATGCTGTATGCGCTGGCTGAACCCTTCCACTTCGACGGCATCGAGCTGCCCGTCAGCGCCAGCATAGGCATCGTGGAGCAGGCTGCGGCCAATAGCAGCCCCGCCGAGCTGATCCGCTCCGCCCAGATCGCGATGCACTGGGCCAAGGCCGACGGCAGGGCCCGGTGGCGTCTGTTCGAGCCCGGGCGCAGCGCCAAGGACGCGGCGCGTTACCGGCTGTCCGCGGAGATGCCGGCGGCGCTGCGTCGCGGTGAGTTCACCCCGTATTACCAGCCGTTGGTCGCCCTGGCTGGTGGTCAGATCGTCGGGGCAGAGGCACTGATCCGGTGGCGTCACCCCGAGCTTGGCCTGCTCGGCGCGGACGATTTCATCGGTCTGGCCGAGGGTACGGGCCTGATTGTGACGCTGGGTGCGCACATGCTTGCACAAGCGTGTCGGCAGGCTGCGGTGTGGCACGATTTGTCACCTAACCCGCCGTACGTCAGCGTCAACCTTGCCCCGCGCCACCTGCAGCAGCCTGAGCTCGTCGGCTGGGTCGTGGACATTCTGGACCGCACCGGGTTGGCGCCGCATCGACTGCAGCTTGAGCTCACCGAGCAGGTGGCCGTCGATGTCGCTGGTGCTACCCGGACGCTGCAGGCACTTGCCGACCTCGGGGTACGGATCGCCCTGGACGACTTCGGGGTGGGCTAGTCCAACCTGGCCAACCTGCACACCCTGCCCGTGCACGGCATAAAACTGGATAAAACATTCCTCAGCTGGTCGACCCTGGCCAGCTCCGGCCGCACCGACCACTTCCTCGCCACCGCGGTGTCGCTCGGGCACTCGCTCGGTCTGAGCGTCACCGCCGAGGGCATCGAGACCGAGGCCCAGGCCGACCGCATGCGTGCTGCCGGGTGCGACACCGGTCAGGGTTACCACCTGGGCCGCCCCATGCCCGCCGACGAGCTGACCCGAGCACTGACCAGCACTGCGTGATCTACCTGTGGCGGTGCGTAGCGCCTGCCCACGTGTCTCTGTACGGCTTATGATGATGGCGCATATTTATGCGCCATCATCATACGTGCGGCGGAGAGGTCCCCGCGGGCGACGGTGAT
>JAKEEW010000942.1 GCA_022616375.1 Sporichthyaceae bacterium | reverse complement strand
GATCGACCTGCACATCAACTCCCCCGGTGGGCTCGTCTTCGACGCGGTGGCGATCTACTCGGCGCTGCGCAACCATCCGGCCACCATTGACGTGTCCATCGACGGGCTGGCCGCCTCCGCCGCGTCGTTTGTCGCGATGGCCGGGGACAGCATCGCGATTCAGAAGCCGGCCAAGATGATGATCCACGACGCGATGGGGATCGTGCTGGGCAACGCGGCCGACATGCGCATCATGGCTGAGCTGCTCGACGAGCTGTCCGACACCATCGCGCAGATCTACACCGACCGGGCCGGTGGCACCGTCACCGCCTGGCGGGACGCGATGCGGGCCAACGGTGGGGTGGGCAGCTGGTACTCCGCCCAGCAGGCCGTGGCGGCGGGGTTGGCCGACCGGGTCGCCGGCGACGAGCAGCCCGACCAACAGCAACAGGATTCGCCGGAGGACCGGCGTAGCCAACTGGTCCGGGCCCGGGCCCGGCTGACCCTGGCAGGGATGAGATGAGAACCATTGACGACATTGTGGCCGCCTTGCAGGCCATCATCGACGGCGCGGAGGGACGCAGCCTCACCGATGAGGAGGCGACCCAGTACGAGGCGCTGGAAGCCGAGCTGGCGGCGGTGCGCCGGTCGGGCGAGCTGCGTGCCCGTCAGCGGGCCTACACCACGGTGGCGCCGCCGGTGATCCCCGCCGCGCCCGACGCGGCCGGAACAACGGACCTGGACCGGGCGTTCGCGCACTACCTGCGCACCGGCCTGCCCAACGCCGACATCGCCGGGCTGGCGGTGGCGGTGACCAACGAGCAGGGGGTGGGCACCTCGGCAGGTGGTGGCTACACCGTGCCGCCCGGGTTCCGCCAGAAGATCGTCGAGGTGATGAAGGCGTACGGGGGCCTGGCCGCTGAGGTCGACTCGTTCGCCACCGAGACGGGCAACCCGGTGGAGTACCCGAGCCTGGACGACACCGCGAGCACCGGTGAGATCGCCGCCGAGGGCTCGCTGGCCGACGGGGCTGACCTCACCTTCGGCACGGTCACGTTGGGCGCCTACAAGTACACCAGCGCCGGTGCGGGCACCGGGCTGCCGCTGCGGGTCTCCGTCGAGCTGCTGCAGGACGCCGCGTTCGACATCGAGGCGCTGGTGGTGCGGGCGTTGGGCACCCGGATCGCCCGCAAGCAGGCGGCGCACTGGTGCACCGGCACCGGGGTCGGCCAGCCCAAGGGCATCGTCGCGGCCAGCCTGACCGCCAACGAGACCCTCGACGTCTCCGACACCATCGACTACGACGACCTGCTCGACACCGAGGAACGCCTTGACCCGGCGTATGAGCAGAACGCCCAATGGGTGATGAACAAGGCCACCTGGACCGCGATCCGGGGCATCCTCGACACGGCCGGCCGGCCGATCATCATGCGCAACGACGAGTCGGGCATCGGCACCCGCCCGCAGAAGACGCTGCTGGGCTACCCGGTCATCATCGACCAGGCGATGCCGAACCTCACCACGGCAGCGGCGTTCTTCGCGGTGCTGGGTGACCTGCGGGAGGCGTACGTGATCCGCCGGGTGTCGACCCTGGCGATCGTGGTCAACCCGTGGACCCGCGCGTCGCAGGGCCAGGTCGAGTACTCCGGTTTCGAACGGGCCGACGGGACGGTGCAGAACCGGTCCGCCTACGTCATCCTGCGCAACATCTAAGGGCTGCGCAACATCTAGGGAGATGCGCCAATGAGCTCTGTCCACAAGTGGGACCTGGCGGCGGCGAAGAAGATCGCGTCGTCCAAGGTCACCATCAGCACGGCCACGACCACCTCGTTTGACTTCGGCACCCCCGACGACATCAACTTGGCCGCGGCGCCCGGCTACGGGGCTGGCGACCGGCTGCTGGTCGTGCTGACCGCGAGCACGGCCGGCAGCACCGACTCCATCACCTGGGTCATCCAGGACGCGCCGGACAACGCGGGCAGCATCGGCACCCCCGCCGCGGCGGTGCTGTCCGCGGTCGCGGGCGCGCTGGCCGCCGGCACCGGGGATGACTACTCCGCGTTCGCGGTGAAGATCCAACCGGGGCGGCCGTGGCTGCGGGTGCGGGTCACCTCCGGTGGTGCCACCGACACCTTCGTCTGCCACGCCTCGGTGTACGCCATGCCGAGCAACACCTAACGGGCGGGGTGAGGGATGCCGATCCCGGCCGAGGAGGCCCTCCCGTCGTGGGCGCCGCCATACCTGTCCACGGCCGAGCTGCGCTCGTATGAGCGCATCGACGATGACGCCGACGATGTGGAGCTCGACGACGCGATCGAGGCTGCCTCCCGGGCGGTGGATCTGGACTGTGGCCGCCAGTTCGGCCGGGTGCCTGGGCTGGAGCAGCGGTTCTACACCGCCCGCTACGACCGGGCACGCGGCCGGTGGCTGGTGAGCATGGACGACCTGATGACCACCGCCGGGCTGGACCCGCGCCTGCAGGACGCTGATGGGGTCGACCTGGGGGCGATCAGCTCCTACACCCTGGAGCCACGCAACGCCGCGGCGAAGAACCGGCCGTGGGAGCTGCTGGTGGTGGGACCCGCCTCCACCCGGGTGCCGACCGGGGCGGAGTCCGAGGTGGCGATCACCGCCCTGTGGGGCT
>JAKEEW010000941.1 GCA_022616375.1 Sporichthyaceae bacterium | reverse complement strand
GGTCACTGGTTGAGGCGATGCTGACCACCGACCCGATGCCGGTCTGGTCGCCGCGCCTATTCGCCCGACGGCTGCGGGTCCGGTTGCACGGGCCGGACGGCGCAGCGGTTCTGCGGCAGGCGAGGCTGGACGCCGCGGCGACCCTGCGTGCCTGGCAACTAGAAGTGCTTGCCGAGGACGCGTGCGTGATCGTGGACGAGCTGGTCGGGAACGTGCTTAGGCACGCGCCGACCACCCGGTGCGCGAGCGTCGCCCTGGTCGTGGACGGCGACACGGTGCGGATCGAGGTCAGTGACCGCAGCCCGCAGCTGCCGGTCCTGCGGAGTCCGGGCGGCTGGGATGAGGAGGGTCGGGGATTGCAACTGGTCAGCGGCCTCGCCTCAGATCTTGGATGGCGTCGGACGCCAGCGGGGAAGCTGGTGTGGGCGGCCCTTGCCGTGCCCGGCCCGCCGATCTACGAGGCCGTCCGTAGGGGACTCACCGGTGGGACCACGGTCGTGCCACGACCAGCCGACGGGGATGGCCGATGATGCTTGTTCCGTGCGCCCGATCCGGAGCCGAGACAGTCGGCTGCGGCGCGGTCCATAGCCATAACCGCTGTGATTGCCCGCAAGCTGGCGGCCCTCGCTTGTTATCGAACCCAGCCCGCGGTAGAGGTCAACCCGGCCGATGACCGGTTGCTCGACGCGCGTAGCTGGGCCGAGCCGTTCACCGTGCTGTGGGCGGCACGGGTGCTGTGAACACCCCTGATGGACCGAGGTGAGAGGAGGGAGGAAACGTGAACGCAGTCGCAACCCTGGCAGTGGACGCTTTCAGCCTTGATGTGCGCGTGGTCGAGTACGCGCACACCGACGGTGGCCAGCGTCCGTGCGCGACCGACAACGGCTGCGCCGCGACTTGCGCGAGTTCTTGCGCGAGCGCGGTGTAGGCAACGAGGGCGACGGAGGGACCCGGACCCGGGATCGTCGGGCATCCACGCGCTCAGTCAGGGTCCGGTCCCCACCGTATGAAGGAACCGCCGATGAGGGTACGGACTCCGATGATCTACCGGC
>JAKEEW010000940.1 GCA_022616375.1 Sporichthyaceae bacterium | reverse complement strand
GCCGGTAGATGCGCTGCTGAGCGGCGACCCGGCGGGAGACGAAGCCCGCCTCCCGCAGCACTCTGAGGTGCTTGGAGATAGTGGGTTGGCTGGTACGTCGCACCGGTGGCGCGCAGGTTGCGCGGCGCCGCCGGTGCCGTATCGTCGCCGCCCGCGAGCAGCCGGGACCCGAACCGCGAGAAGCCGGCGACCAAGATTGTGACCAGCATGACCGGCAGCACAGCGAGCCAACCATATGGCCGAATTGAGCCGGCCATATAGGTGTCTTCGGTTAAGTGACTGCGGCCGAACGGAGCGGTTACTCCACTGCGTGCACCACGTCGCGAACCTCCGCGAAGTGACAGGCGCTCGGGTGGGTCGACTTGTCCCGGATGACCAGTGCCGGCTCCTGGGTGGTGCAGATGTCCTGCGCCTTCCAGCACCGGGTCCGGAATCGGCATCCGCTGGGCGGGTTCGCCGGCGACGGCACGTCGCCCTCGAGCACGATCTGGTCGCGCAGCCCGCGCACCTTCGGATCCGGCACCGGCACCGCGGAGAGAAGCGCCTGGGTGTACGGGTGGGTCGGCCGGTCGTAGATGTCCAGATCCGTACCGAGCTCGACGACCTTGCCCAGGTACATCACGGCCACGCGGTCGGCGATATGCCGAACCACCGACAGGTCGTGCGCGATGAAGATGTAAGAGAGCTTGAGTTCGTTCTGCAGCTTCTCCAGCAGGTTGACGACCTGCGCCTGGATCGACACGTCCAGCGCCGACACCGGCTCGTCACAGATGATGATCTCCGGCCGCAATGCGAGCGCCCGGGCGATACCGATGCGCTGCCGTTGGCCGCCGGAGAACTGGTGCGGGTAGCGGTTGATGTGCTCGGGGTTGAGCCCGACAACCTCCAACAGCTCCCTCACCCTGGCCTTGCGGTCGCCGCGGGGCGCCACGTCGGGGTGGATCGCGAAGGGCTCGCCGACAATGTCGCCAACGGTCATCCGTGGGTCCAGCGAGGTGTACGGGTCCTGGAACACGATCTGGATGTTGCGCCGCGCCGCGCGCAGCTCCCGGTTGCTGAGCTTCGCGATGTCCTGACCGCGTACGTTGATCGACCCAGACGTCGGCTTTTCCAGGCCCATC
>JAKEEW010000939.1 GCA_022616375.1 Sporichthyaceae bacterium | reverse complement strand
GGCGACCGCGGCCAGCACCCGCGGGATGCTCTGGTGGCGGAGGCGGGCCCAACCCCGGGAGTGCTGCCAGAGCGCGCCCAGGGCGCCGGTACGCAGAAGATCGGCCAGATACACCAGCGGGGCCAGTGACACGGCGTCGCCGCCGTTGCCGCTCAGGTGGGCCGACGACCCCAGATTGGCGATGGTGCTGAACCACCACGACAGTCGGGCGTGGTTGACCAGGTCGTCGAAGGGCTCGTCGGTGACCGGGCAGCCGTCCAGCCGGGAGTACGGATCCACCGTGGCCGGAACGGTGAGCACGACGTGGCGAACTGTTGGAGCGCTGGCGGCGGCCCGACGCGCATACTCCATGTCGTCGCAGCCGGCCAGGTCGGTGCCCAACGTCACCGCAGTGAGAGGGTGTTCGTGCATCGACGCGGCCAGCAGTGCGACCGTGGTGGAGTCCAACCCGCCGCTGAGATCCGCGGTGACACTGCCGGTCAGCCGCCTGGCTACCGCGGCGCGCAGTGCCTGGTTCACCGCCGTGGCCGCGTTCTCGGGACGCGACCGCCGGCCGTCACCGACCTGCTCGACGATGGGTCTGCCGTTGCGGATGACCAGTGCAGCGCCCGGGTGTACGCGATGCACTCCCCGCCATGGGCTGGACTTCAGATAAGGCGTGGTGTACGCGGGGGCAAGCAGCCATGTCGCCAGCCAGCCTGAGTCGACGTCTTCACCAAGAAGGGAGGCCAGCGCACGTGCTCGGGAGGCGAAAACCACTGCGCCGTCGCGGACCACAGAGAACGCTGCGCCGCACCCGATGGGGTCGGGAAGCAGGACTACGGTGGACTCCAAGGCGAGCACGGTTGTGCCGCTGGTCATGATCGACGCCAGCCCGTGCGCACCTCGGCCGGTGCGAAACGCGCGGACCGCCGCGTCGACCGGGCCGGCGTCCGGGGCCCGGCCGTCGATGGTCACCGATTGCCAACCGGGTCCGCGAAGGGTGTGAACATCGTCCCGCCGGCCGCCGTGCACCGACAGACCGGCCCGACCGATGTCGATAACGGGCTGCCCGCCTGCCGGCTGCGATACAACCAGGCAGGCGGGGGAGGCGGCGTATCCGGCGAACCAGGACATACCTACCCGATCATCAGGGGAGAATCGCAGACCTTCTCGACCAATATGGCGATGTTTCACGCCGAGCGCTCCCTTGGCCGGGGTCGGTTCGGATTCCGCACGATGGTC
>JAKEEW010000938.1 GCA_022616375.1 Sporichthyaceae bacterium | reverse complement strand
GTCTCGTTCACGCTGCTCCAGGAGCAGCTGCACTCGGTGCTCGACACGCTGTCCGAGCGCGAGGCGGGCGTGGTGTCGATGCGGTTCGGCCTGACCGACGGCCAGCCCAAGACCCTGGACGAGATCGGCAAGGTCTACGGCGTGACCCGCGAGCGGATCCGCCAGATCGAGTCCAAGACGATGTCGAAGCTGCGCCACCCGTCCCGGTCCCAGGTGCTGCGGGACTACCTGGACTAAGCGCAGCCGCAGGGCGGACAGCGCCGAGCAATAGATCTAGGACAACGCGAAGGGCGGCGGCCACCGGTGTGGAGTGCCCGCCGCCCTTCGCGGTCTATGGTCGCGCGACCGGGCGCGACTGGTTTGCTCGATCTAGCGTTCGTCGATCGGAGCGATCGTCGGCGTCTCCGCCAGCCGACCGGTCTCGTCCTGGATCTCGACTGCCACCTGGCGCAGGCTGTCGGCGTACCTGCGGCCGTGGTGTGCGCAGAAGAGTAGGTCTCCGTCGGTGAGTACGGCGCGGATGTAGGCCTGGGCGCCGCAACGGTCGCAGCGGTCCTGCGCGGTGAGCGCGCCGCTGGTCGTCGGTGCAAGTGCTGTGGTCAACGTCGCCTCTTTTCTCGGGTGGCTTGGTCTTATGCCCATTCCAGTGAACAATCCGCTACCGGCTGCGCCTTCCCTCCCTACGTACCAGACGTGGCGCACATCACCCGGCGTTCCCTCTGCTGTCCTAGAGACGCTCACGGTAGCCCGCCCGGTTCATGGTCGCGATGTGATCCGCGTCACGCTTTCCCAGCCCCGCACCGGAATCGACCCTACCCGGGGATCTTGACCCGCGTTCCCAGCTTCGAACGACTTCCGGTGAGCCATCGCAATTTCGTCAGGTCAGAGAGCTAGTCTCGCGAACGTGACCGTGCAATCCGCGCTGCTGTCGGGGACCGAGACCGACCACGGCTATACCGCCCGCCATCTGCTGGTCCTCGAGGGCCTGGAGGCGGTGCGGAAACGGCCAGGCATGTACATCGGTTCCACCGACTCGCGCGGTGTCATGCACTGCCTCTGGGAGATCATCGACAACTCGGTCGACGAGGCCCTGGCCGGCGTCTGCACCCAGATCGAGATCGTGCTGGCCAAGGACGGCTCGGTCGAGGTGCGTGACGACGGTCGCGGGATCCCGGTCGACCTGGAGCCGAAGACCGGGCTGTCCGGGGTCGAGGTCGTGATGACCAAGCTGCACGCCGGCGGCAAGTTCGGTGGCAGCTCGTATGTGGCCACCGGCGGTCTGCACGGGGTCGGTGCCTCGGTGGTCAACGCGCTGGCGGCCCGACTGGACGTCGAGGTGGACCGGGACGGCGCGACCCACGCGATCAGCTTCCGGCGCGGCACCGC
>JAKEEW010000937.1 GCA_022616375.1 Sporichthyaceae bacterium | reverse complement strand
TCCGTCCCCGGTGGACGTATGGCTGTGGGAGCGGGGTCGGGTGGCCACGAGAGGACACACCGATGTCGGCTGGCACGCTGGCGCGCGGGACGCCGTCGTCAGGACTGGTGTTCACCGGACTCGCCGCACGACTCGCCCGGCGAGGCGTCCGCCGCCGGGGATGACCGCGCGGATGGCCTGCTGGACCAGCACGACGCGCAGGATGTAGGAGCCGATGCCCGGTCCGCCGCGGGTGACATAGCGGCGCACCAGGCTCGGGATGCGCACCGCGGTGACGAGCACGACCAGCGCGATCAGCATGTTGACCACCGCGCCGCCACCCATGCCGACGAGCGCGGGCAGGTTCACCGATGGGTCAAGCAGCACCTTCAGGCCAGACACCACGGTGATCACCTGCAGGGTCTGGGTGCCCAGGCAGCCCAGCATGCTGCGCCACCACAGCCTCGCCGCGCCCTCGGTGTAGGGCAGGGCGTAGCACGCCAGCGCGGCCGGCGCGATGGCGATCAGGATGAGCAGTCCGGTGATGCGGGTCAGCCAGCCGAACACGAGCGCGAAGACCAGGATCACCATCACCAGGGCGAGCACCACGAGCAGCAGGTCGGTTGTCTGGTCTTGGGCACTGACCATGAGCCTGGTCAGCATCACCAGCACGCCGGGGCCGGTGATCTGCTGGTCGGCCAGCGCCATCGTCAGCGCGTTGGCGACGTTGATCAGGCTCTGGCACAGCGGGATGGCGAAGTTCGCGGCGACGGCGGCGAACACCAGCCGCGGCGCCAGCTCCTTGATCGAGTAGCGGACCTGGACCTGCTCGTAGGTCATCGCGATGATGCCCGCGGCCAGCACCGCGAGGACGAAGCTGGTATTGACCACCCACAAGGTGCGGCTGGACAGGGCCTGCACCTGCGGCAGCATCGTCAGGTCGGGCATGGTGAACAACCCATCGGGCCAGATGTCAGCCGCCGAGTCCAGGGCGCTGACCGCCTGGCCGACGAGCCAGTCGACCAGGCCGGCGAGAATCCAGTCGATCATGCCGGGCCGCCCACGATGCCGGCCAGGATGGACAGCAGCACCGGGGCGAGCACCGCCAGGGCGTAGCCGAACGCGGCGGACTTGAAGTTGCCCTTGGCCTGCTCGACCTGGGCCGGGTCACCGCCCGCCGCCATGTAGCGAAGGCCGCCGATGACCATGAACATGGTCGCCAACGCGGCCAGGATGCCCATGATCCAGCCCTGGATGCCGGTGATGACCTGTTCGAGGGAGTTGGCCGCCAGCAGCTGCGGCTGCTGGGCCAGGACAGTGAGTGTGGTGAGTGTGGTGTGCATGGCGGGCTCCACAAATGGGCCTGTGGGGCCGCCACGGTGGGGGCTGGTGGTGCCGGACCGGCTGGGGGCGCTCCTCCCTTGCGGGTTGCGAAGGGCTCGATGTCAGTACTCCGACGCTGAAGGCCATGTCCGCCTCCGCCACC
>JAKEEW010000936.1 GCA_022616375.1 Sporichthyaceae bacterium | reverse complement strand
GCCCGCGAGCACCGGCACGCCGTTGGTCCCGGCCAGGCCGAAGCCGAGGTCGGTCCACGGGGTCTTGCGGTTGAAGAACACCGACACGTTGTTGCTGTCGCGATTGCTCGTGACCAGGTCCAGGGTGCCGCTTCGGTCGAAGTCGCCCGCGACCAGGTGGCCCGGGGTGGTGCCGTTCACCGCGACCAGCTGGGCGGCACCGAAGGTCCCGTTGCCGGCGTTGCCGAGCACGCTCACGTTGTGGCTGTCCTCGTTGACCACCGCCAGGTCGACGTCGAGATCCGAGTCCAGGTCATGGGCGATCACGGAGGAGGGATTGGTCCCGGTGGTCGGGTAGTTGACCGGTCCCTGGAAGCCGCCGCCCTGGAACAGGAACACACCGAGCTGATTGAGGCCGTTGCCGCTGGTGGCGGCCACCAGATCCATGTCCTGGTCCCGGTCCAGGTCCGCGGCCACCAGGCCTTCGGGACGCACCTGGCCGCCCACGGACAGGCTGCCGCCGAGCGCGAAGCTGCCGGCTCCCTGATTGATCAGGAGCTGCACCGAGCGCGAGTCGTGCAGCGCCACCGCCAGGTCCCGATCCGAGTCGGTATCGAAGTTGCCGGAGGCGATCGCCCGCGGCTCCGTCCCTCCGCCGACGCTGAGCGTGGTCGACGAGAACGACCCGCCCGTATTCAGCAGGACGGTCACCGACTCGCCGTCGCGATTGGCCGAGGCCAGGTCCGGATCGCCGTCGCCGTCCAGGTCCGCGGCCTCCAGGTCGACGGGACGATCGCCGACCGAGAACTCACCGCCGAGGGAAAAGGTGCCATTGCCCGCGTTGACCAGCAGGCGCACCGTGTTGGGTCCCTTCAGCGCCACCGCCAGGTCCATGTCCAGGTCACCGTCCCAGTTGCCGGCGACCAGGGCACCGGCGCTGGTGCCCGCTCCCGTCAGCACGTCCGTCGGAGCGCCGAAGCCGCCGGCCCCGTCGCTCAGGAAGATCCGCACCTTGTCCTGGTTGTCGCTGGTGGTCGCCAG
>JAKEEW010000935.1 GCA_022616375.1 Sporichthyaceae bacterium | reverse complement strand
GGTGATCCCGGCTTGCGAACCTCGCGGCACCGAGGATCAGGCGTCGTAGTCGACAACCAGGCGTTCGGTGAGCGGGCTGGACTGGCAGGTCAGGACGTACCCGGCGGCGATCTCACCGGGCTCGAGCGCATAGTTGTGCGCCATCGTGACCGCACCTTCGACCAGGCGGGCCCGGCAGGTCGAGCACACGCCGCCGCGGCACGCGTACGGCAGTTCCGACCGGACCCGCAGCGCCGCATCGAGCACCCGCTCGCCAACCGACATGACCACGGTCGACTCCCGGCCGTCCAGGATCAGCGTCACCGTGGCTCCCGCCGGGGCCGGCTCATCGGTGATGCGCGGCGGCGGTGCGGGCTCACCCTCCACATGGAACAGTTCCGAATGTACGAAGCGCTGCGGCACATCAAAGTCCGCGAGCACGGACTGCGCCTCGACGACCATGCCGTACGGTCCACAGAGGAACCACTCGTCCACACTGGACGCATCGAGAAGTCCGCTGGCCAGGATGGCCCGCAGTCGGTCGCCGTCGATCCGCCCAGACAGCAGTGCGCAGGCCCGCGGCTCCCGCGAGAGCACGTGCACCAGGTGCAGCCGCTGCAGATACCGATCCTTGAGGTCCGCGAGCTCGTCGGCGAACATGACCGTCGCGGCGCGCCGGTTGCCGTACACCACGGTGAATCGGCTTTCCGGCTCGGTCTCCAGCGCGGTCGCCACCAGGGACAGCACCGGCGTGATCCCCGACCCGGCGACGATCGCGACGTAGTGGCGCGTGCGCTCTGCCGCGAGATCAGTGGTGAAGTGGCCCAACGGCGGCAGCACGTCGACTGTGTCGCCCGGCTTCAGCTCCCGGGCCGCGTAGCGGGAGAAGGCGCCGTCGGTGATCTCCCGGACCCCTATCCGGACCATGCCGGCCGCATGGGCTAGTGATGGCGTGGAGCAGATCGAGTACGACCGCCGGAGGTCGACCCCGTCGACGACCCTCCGCACGGTCAGGTGCTGGCCGGGCGCGAACTGGTAGGCCTCGCGCAGCTCCGGCGGGATCGCGAAGGTGACCGCCACCGCGTCTTCGGTCAGTGGGTCGACGGCGGCGACGGTGAGCGGGTGGAATCTCGCCCGCGGTTTGCGCGTACGTACGGCGGTTGCGGTCACAGCGGCTTCACCCGATCGAACGGCTCGGCGCAGGCCCGGCAGCGCCACAGCGCCTTGCACGCCGTCGATCC
>JAKEEW010000934.1 GCA_022616375.1 Sporichthyaceae bacterium | reverse complement strand
GGTCCAGTGCGCCTGGAACGCCACGGGGTGGGGGTCGAGGCCGCGACCCTAGCCGGACGTAGCCTTCAAGCCTCACAGGCTTACACAAACCTCTCTAGCGTCCTACAAAGGTCATCGCATAGACCGGGCCGGCGGCGGCCGGTTCACTGAGGCGGCAGCAGGTTCACCGAGGTGGTGTGAGGCCCGTCGCACCCGCTGCGCGCCCCGGAACCGACCAGCAGATGGAGGGGAGCCGATGTCGGTCGAGCAAGCAACCGCCGTAGCGGACGAGCAGCGGCTGAGCCTGAGCACGGCGGCGGCCCGGAACCTGGCGACGACCACCAAGACCGTCCCCCAGATGCAGGCGATCAGCTCACGCTGGCTGCTGCGGATGCTGCCCTGGGTGCAGGTCTCGGGCGGGACCTACCGGGTCAACCGCCGGTTGACCTACGTGGTCGGCGGAGGGCGGCTGAGCTTTGCCCAGACCGCCGACGAGGTGCGGGTCGTCCCGCCCAGCCTGGGTGAGATCCCGCTGCTCGCCGGTTTCGGCGACGAGGCGGTCCTCGGCGCGCTGGCCGAGCGCTTCGTCCAGCAACAGGTCGAGGCCGGCACGACCATCGTGACGCGGGGCCAGCCCGCCGACCAGCTCCACCTGGTGGTCCACGGCAAGGTCCAGCGGATCGGCGCCGGGGAGTTCGGCCAGGACACCATGCTGGGCGTGATGGCCGACGGCGACCGGTTCGGCGACAGGGTCCTGGTGGAGGCCGAGGGCGTCTGGGAATACACCGCGGTGGCCGCGACCTCCTGCACGCTGCTGAGCTTGTCGCGGCAGGGGTTCCAGGAGGTGCTGGACCAGTCCGAGCCGCTGCGCGCTCAGGTGCGGCAGTTCCAGGAGACCGCGCAGAAGCCGCAGAACCGGCGCGGGGAGGCCGACATCGCGCTCTCCTCGGGGCACAGCGGCGAGCCGCAGCTCCCGGGCGCCTTCGCCGACTACGAGCTCACGCCGCGGGAGTACCAGCTCAGCGTCGCCCAGACGGTCCTGCGGGTCCACAGCCGGGTCGCCGACCTGTTCAACGAGCCGATGCAGC
>JAKEEW010000015.1 GCA_022616375.1 Sporichthyaceae bacterium | reverse complement strand
CGCACGACCCGCGGATCGGCGCCTACCTCGAACGTTCAGGGGCGATAGTCTACTCGCCCGACGTGCTGCGGCACTTCGCCACGGTCGGCTACGGCGAGCTGGACGCGGCTGGTGCGCTGGCCAGAGTCCGCCACCCGGTGCTGGTGCTGGCCGGGCGGTACGACCGGGTCGCCACCGCGGTGGCCGCCGCGGAGGCGGTGGCGGTCGCCGACCAGGACGTCATCGAGCTGCTCGTGCTGGAGCGCAGTGGGCACATGACGTTCGTCGAGGAGCAGGAGCACTACCTCGACGTGGTCCGCGAGTTCCTCACCCGCACCTGCCTCTAGACACTCGCTAGGACAGGCTGAGCGCGTCCAGCACCTCGACCGCCCAGCCGTCGTGCGCGATCTCGGACCGCGGCGGCAGCGCGTCCAGCGGGAACCACTCGGCCGCGGCGACGTTGCCGGCCGGGGCCACCGGCATCGGCGCGTCCAGCGTGGTCACGTAGTGGAAGATCAGGTGCCAGGCGCCGTTGCTGAGCGACTCGATGTGGCTGAGTTGCGGAGCCGTGCCGCCCAGCTCGGCCTGCTCGGCGAGGATCCGGCTGGCCGCGCTGTCCGGGTGCTCGCCGGTCTCCAGGTGGTCGTCGGGCAGGAACCAGCCGCGCTGACCGTCGTACCTGCTCACATCGTGGTAGCGGACCAGCAGCACCTGGCCGGCCGCGAACACGGCAACGTCGGCAACCAGCTTGTGTAACTTGCAGTCCATCGCGCTCACCCTCCCCGGATAAGTGCTCCAAGCGCAGAATCCCACGTCGGAGCCCGGTGCGCGGGTGCTTGCCGGTGACTGGGTGCGACCCGGCCGGACCGGGTCAGGGATGATGTGGCCCATGCAGCTACCGGTGATGCCCCATGTTCCCCCGATGTTGGCCAAGTCCGTGAAGCAGATCCCGACCGGGGACCTGATGTTCGAACCGAAGTGGGACGGCTTCCGGTCGATCATCTTCAGGGACGGCGACGAGGTGGAGATCGGTAGCCGCAACGAGCGGCCGATGACCCGGTACTTCCCCGAGGTCGTCGAGGCGGTGCTGGCGAACTTCCCGAACCGCTGCGTGATCGACGGCGAGATCGTGATCAGGGACACCGAGGGTGCCGGGCTGGACTTCGAGGCGCTGCTGCAGCGGATCCATCCGGCCGAGAGCCGGGTGCGGCTGCTGGCCGAGCAGACCCCGGCCAGCTTCGTCGGGTTCGACCTGCTCGCGCTCGACGACGTGGACTACTCCGAAGAGCCGTTCGCCAAGCGCCGGGCCGCGCTGGAGCAGGCGCTCGCCGCCGCCAATCCGCCCATCCATCTGACCCCGATGACCAGAGACCGCGCGGTGGCCGAGCAATGGTTCCACCAGTTCGAGGGAGCCGGGCTGGACGGGCTGATCGCGAAGCCGGCCGAGTCGACCTACCAGCCGGACAAGCGGGTCATGTTCAAGATCAAGCACGAGCGCACCGCGGACTGCGTGGTCGCCGGTTACCGGGTGCACAAGGCGCACGCGGACGCGATCGGGTCGCTGCTGCTCGGCATCTACACCGACGAAGGCTCGCTGGCCAGCGTCGGGGTGATCGGTGCGTTCCCGATGGAACGCCGCCGCGAGCTGTTCATCGAGATGCAGCCGCTGGTTACCTCGTTCGACAACCATCCGTGGAACTGGGCTGAGCAGATGGCCGGATCGCGGACTCCGCGCGCGTCGGAGGCCAGCCGGTGGAACGCGAAGAAGGACCTGTCGTTCGTGCCGCTACGACCGGAGCGGGTGGTGGAGGTCAGCTATGACCACATGGAGGGTCCGCGGTTCCGGCACACCGCCCAGTTCGTCCGGTGGCGCCCAGACCGGGACCCGAAGTCGTGCACGTACGATCAGCTCGAGGAACCGGTTCACTTCGATCTCGCGGAGATCCTCGGGTTACGGCAATGAGCGTGACTGATCCCGAGCTGGACCCAGGTCGTTGCGCGGTGCAGCGGCTCGATCTCGGCTACTTCATCCGGCCCGCGGTCGAGACCGGGACCGGGCAACCGCGGGTCGAGCCGGCGCTCGGCTACCTGGTCCGGCACGCCGACGGGCTGCTGCTGTTCGACACCGGGATCGGGTTGGCGGACCCGGAGACCGAGGCGCACTACCGGCCGCACCGGCGCCCGCTGGCCGCGGCACTGGCGGCCGTCGGCACCGCGCCGACCGAGATCGCGGTAGTGGTCAACTGCCACCTGCACTTCGACCACTGCGGCGGCAACCCGGACCTGGTCGGGCGGCCGATCCTGGTGCAGCGCCCGGAGCTGGCGGCGGCCCGCGGCCCGGACTACACGCTGCCCGAGCTGGTCGACTTCACCGGAGCGAGCTACCGCGAGCTGGACGGAGAGGCCGAGGTCTGGCCAGGGGTCTGGGTGATTCCGACCCCGGGTCACACCACCGGTCACCAGTCACTGGTGGTGCGGCGAGCGGACGGCAGCCTGGTGCTGGCCGGACAGGCGCACGACTTTGCTTCCGAGTTCGGTTCGGCGGTGCTGGCCAGCCGAGCGGCCATCGACGGGGCCGCGGCGCCGCTGCCGGTGCCGCCGGCGTGGTTGGACCGGCTCGCCCAGTTCGACCCGCGCCGGGTGCTGTTCGCGCATGACTGGTCGGTATGGGAGCCCGGCGAGCTGTTCGGCTAGGTCGTGGGCTAGGTCGTGGGCGCGGCCGGCGACGGTGGCCGGGTATAGCGGGCGAACAGGAACCCGTCCTCCTCCAGCAGGTGCGCGAGCCGTAGCTGCCGCGGCGGCCCGGGCAAGCCGGCCGGTCCGGCCAGGATCCGGGCCCGCTCGCCGGCTCCGGCCAGCCGCGGGGAGACGGTCAGGCACAGCTCGTCGAGCAGGTCAGCGGCCGTGATCGTCCCGAGGAGCCGGGGGCCGCCCTCGCACAGGATCCGAGGCAGCCCGGCCCGGACCAGCTCGGTTACCAGCGCAGCCGGGTCGACCTCGGTGCCGTCCCCGCCGATCAGGACGTCGGCGACCTCGCGGGCGCGGGCGATCCGATCCAGTCGCGCCCCGCCGGCCGTAATGATCATCGGCCGGGTGTCCTGGAACGGCGGTCCGGTCAGGTCGAGGTCGAGGGATCCGGTCACGATCGCGATCTTCGGGGCGGGGGCCTGCCCGGCGGAGGCCCGGCGCTGCTGCACGTCGGCGCCGGGCCGGATCCCCCGGTAGGCGGTCGGCTCGGCGCGGACCGTCCCGGCCCCGACCACGATCACGTCGGCCAGCCGCCGCAGCACGCCAAGCACCGTGCGGTCGGCCGGGCCGGACAGGTCGCGGGAGCTACCGGCAGCGTCTACCGCGGCGCCGTCCACACTCGTGATCACGTTTGCCCGAAGCCAGCGCTGTCCGGGCGGCACCTCGGGGTAGCTGTACTCCCGGGTCAGATCCGCCTCGGCCTGGCCGGCCGGGATCAGGATGCGCACCGGGTGAGTCTGGCACGACGGTTAGGGTGCGGCTGATCGGGCTGATTCGGGAACAGGTTGACTAGCCGGTCGGGCGGGTTGTTGTTTTCAGCACGTACGGGGATTGCCGACCGGCACCTGGAATCCCCGTCGGAAGCCGGGCATCCCCGTAGTCTCCGAAAACTATGCCGACCTCACCCGACCGGGGCAGGCGGAGCTACGCGCGGTGTCGCGGCTGGTAACCCTCGCCCGCCGCACCCCGGCGGCTGGGTAGCCGGGACTCCCGGGCCCGGGTGGCGCCGGCCCGCGACCGGACCAGCGCGATCACCTCGAACGCCAGGCTGACCACGATCAGCCCGCCACCGATCGCGTACGCCGGCCAATATCGCCGATCCAGCAGGCTGTCCTGGCTCGCGCCGTCCAGCACCAGATAGGCGGCGACCAGCGCGACCGGCACCAGGATGGCCAGCAGCAGCCAGGACATCGCGCTCCACCGGCCCCGCCTGGCGTCCTCCTGGCGCGCCTCGACGCTGCCGATCGACGTCAGCTCCGCGTTGACGGCGTGCTCGAGCCGGTCCAGCATTCGGCCCACCGCGAGCGCCCGGCTGGCCACGTCGAGTGCCCGGTAGAGCATCCGGTGGTAGCCCTCGATCCGGCGGGACGGGATCAGCGAGCCGATGTCGGCGGCGGCCTCCACCCCGTAACCGAGCTCGCCTTCCAGGTCGCCGAGCCGGGCGGCCAGGTCCTCCAGCAGCTGCCGGCCGGCCCGGGTGGTGCGCAGCTCGTCGTCGGCCTCGCGGAAGGCGCGCAACGACTCCTGGGT
>JAKEEW010000933.1 GCA_022616375.1 Sporichthyaceae bacterium | reverse complement strand
GATGTCGCTGGGGTCGACCATGACGATCGTCTCTGGGGGTCGGTGCCCGATGGTGACCAGCGCCGGGTAGGGCGCGGGTGCGTCGGCGCAGTCAGCCGGCGGGAGGAGTTGCGCGTCGATCGGGCACAGCCACTGTCGGTCGTCGACGGCGACGAAGGGCGCGATGGGTTCGGCAGCCTCGCGAAGATGCAGGCGCAGTCCCTTGGAGGACATCTCGGCGAGCCGCAGCGGCGGCAGCTGCTGACGGAGCTGGATTGCGTTGCGGCTGGCCGTGCGAAGAGCGCGATCGATGAAGTCTGCGATGGCCGGATCGGCGTGGGCTCGAGCGAGTCGCTCGAACCGCAGTCCCGCCGGCTCGGGCATGCGGATGCGGTAGCCGAAGCGTCGGCGGCGCTGCTGGAGCAGCCGCTTGACGCCGAGTGCGGACAGGATCGCGGTGGCGACAAGCGTGCCGTAGCCGGTGATCTGCCACAGCGGCAGCGGGTCGCTGTCGCGCTGGTCGTCGGCTATGTCGGCCGGAGGAGGCGCCACGCTGCTGTTCTGGCTCGGTGACCCGGCATGCGGGCTGCCCTGGGCGGTCGGTTGGCTGCTGGGTGTGGCACGGGCCTGCGTCGATGGCTCGGGAGCACGATCGGCGGGGCTGCGCTGCGGTGGCCTGGAGGCAGCGAAAGATGGAGCCGGAGTTGGCGTCGGATCTGAGTCGGCCCCGTCCGGCGGCGCTTGCACCTGCGGGTGGACACCGGGCTGTGTGAGATTCGGGGTGACGAGCTGTTGACCAGGAATGATCAGACTGGGGTCGGGGCCGATGACGGCCTGGTTGGTGCGATACAGCCGGGGCCAGGCGGCGGCGATGTCCTCGTTGGTTGCGTCGGGCCCGAGCAGCGCGGCGGTGAGGTCCCACAGGGTGTCGCCGGCGGCGACAGTGATCACCTGGCCGCCGTGTACAACTCGCAGGCCCGCTGGGGTGATGTGGCCGAGGTTGGTGGGGACGGCCAGGACCCAGCCGGGGTGGATGAGGTCGGCGTTTGTCAGCTGCCTGCCGTCGGGTTGGGTGCGGCCGACGTT
>JAKEEW010000932.1 GCA_022616375.1 Sporichthyaceae bacterium | reverse complement strand
GCCCGTACCGGGTGGCCGCGTACGCCCCCGGCCGCGAGCTGGTGCTGGAGCCCAACCCGGCCTGGCGGCAGGAGACCGACCCGGTCCGCCGGCAGTACCTGGACCGCATCGAGGTCAAACTCGGCTCCACATTGGATCCGGCGGGGCTTGCCGGCCAGGTGCGCGCCGGTAAGGTCGACCTGGCATGGGCGGCGCGGGTCTCGCTGCCTCACTCTGGACGCCCGGCCGACCCCGAGTCCGGGCTGGGCTGGCGGTTGGACCCCTGCCTGGTGTTCAACCTACGGGGCAACGGCGCGCTCCGTGACGTGGCGGTACGCCAGGCCATCGCGCACGCGATCGACAAGGCCGCGATCGCCGAGGTCGTGGCCGGGTTGCGCACCGGCACGGCAATCCGCATCGCCGGCAGCGTCATCCCCCCAGACAACGACGGCTACACCGGCGCGGACCCGTACCCAACACCGGACTGCCGCGGCCGGCCAGACCGGGCCCGGCAACTGCTCGCCGAGGCTGGCCAGCTCGACGGATTGGCTCTCACCGCGGTCCATACCGACACGCCCGAGGCCACGGCCGTGGCCCGGTCGATCGCCGCGGACCTGTCCCGGGTCGGCGTTGCGGTACGGCTCGTGGCGCTGTGCCAGGCGGAGCACCGCGCGCGCGTCGCGGATCCGGCCGGCGTTTGGGACCTGACCACAATGTCCTGGTCGCCGGACTGGCTGCACGGCAACGCCCGCGTGTTCCTGCAGCGGCTGTGCCAGAGCGCCGTCTCACGCGGAACCGGCAACTACGGCGGATACGCCGAGCCGGAGGTCGACCGGCTCATCGAGCGCGCACTGGACAGCATCGACCCCCGTCACGCGAATGTGATCTGGCAGGAGGTCGAACGCAGGGTGCTCGCGGACCTGCCGGTCGTGCCACTGCTCTTCCAGACTCCGGCCGCGCCACCGCTGCGCGGCGCCAAGGTGCGCGGCGCGGTCGCGATGCCCACCCTCGGGTACGACGACGACCTGTCGACCGTGTGGCTG
>JAKEEW010000931.1 GCA_022616375.1 Sporichthyaceae bacterium | reverse complement strand
GTGCTGGCCAGCCCGGCCGGGGCGGCGGCGTTGAACGAGATCAGGCTCATCCGCGGGAAGCGGGCCGCCATGCTCGTGCACAGCAGCTCGATCAGATCGAAGTTGCTGCGCATGACCACGGAGTCGATGCCGAACGGCAGCGGCGGGCGCCCTTCGGCGATCGCCTGCCCGGCGGCGGCGTCGAGCAGGGACAGGGCAGTCATGGCCCGCTGGTACGACCCAGCGTGGCCCCGGATCCGGTCATGCAGCTCGGCCGTGGGGGCATCGACGCTGACCGCCACCCGTCCGAAACTCTTCTGAGCCAGGGGCACCATCGACGGCCGGAACGACCAGGCGCTGGTGTAGAGCACGACCAGGATCCCCGCCTCGGTCAACCGCTGAGCGACCTCGAAGACGTGCTTGTTCACCAGCGGCTCGCCACCGGCCAGGGCGACCGCCGGTGGGTTCAGCGAGATGATCGCATCGGCAATGCGGTGCATCGCGCCAAGTTTCGGCTGACGGGCCGGCCGCCGACCCGACTCCGAGTAGCAGTGCACGCACCGCAGCGGACAGGCATAGGTGAGATCCCAGATCACCTCGGTCGGGCCCTTCAGCTCAGGCATCCCGACACCCCCTCCCAGCAGCCACGATGGGCCGAGCATCCGGCCCCATCGCCTCAGGGTGCCCTCCATGTCGATGGGATGTCAATGTATGGATCTTGCTTCCATGCGATTATGTGACTGTTTCCTATGTGATCAATCAGTCAGCTTCGACACAGCCCAAGGCCGACTGGTAGGGAGGTGCCGGTGAGCCCGGGTGGTCGTGATCGCGCCGTGGTCCTCGGCGGCAGCATCGCTGGCCTGCTCGCCGCCCGGGTGCTGGCCGAGCACTACGGCGGTGTGACTGTGGTTGAGCGCGACCGGCTGCCCGCCGCGGCGCACCATCGTCGGGGCGTGCCACACGGCCGTCACTTCCACGGGCTGCTGCCCCATGGCCAACTGGTGCTGGAGGAGCTGCTGCCGGGCCTGTCGGACGGGCTGCTCGCCGACGGGGCGCTGACCGGTGACGTGCTGGGCAACGTCCGCTGGTACCTGCGCGGGCAGCTGCTGCGCCAGGCCAGGATCGACCTTGGTGTGCTGTCGGCGAGCCGGCCGCTGATCGAGGCCGCGGTGCGCCGCCGGGTCCTGGCGCTGCCCAACGTCGAGCTGCGCGACGGGTGTTCAGTGTCGGGGCTTCGGCTGTCGCCCAACCGGCGGCGGGTCACCGGAGTACTGATCGCCGGGGCGCCAGTCGCCGGGGCGCTGGTCAGCGGCGGGCACGGCGTCGCCCGTAC
>JAKEEW010000930.1 GCA_022616375.1 Sporichthyaceae bacterium | reverse complement strand
GGGACGCCCCGACCTGGAGGGCGTTGCCGCCACCACCGACCCGAGGTGGCGTCGCCAGCGGCCAAACCGCGGCTGTGCGGTTGCCGGCCGCGGCTACGGGTCGGTGCGCGCGGGGCTGTGCCGCTGCATGGCCAGCGGTGGCAGCGTGCCGGCCGTCCGGACCTGCGGGCGTGGCTGGCGTGCCCGCCGCCGGTCAAGCAGCCCGCAGCCGCGGCGGTCTGCGCGATCGACCATTGCGCCCTGTGGCCCATGCCGCCGGCCCGTACTGCATCTCCCACGCCAAGACCTGGCGGGCCAACGGCTCTCCCGACCCGGTCGGCCCGCTCGAGGTGTGCGACGCGTGCGGCGTGGTGATCGACCCGGACGTCATGAGACCGACCGAGACTGCCTGGGCCGGGTACCTGATGGCGTCTGACATGCGCCCCGGCGACGGCCCGGCGGGTACACGTCGGGTCTTCGGTGAACGCTCACCACGGGATCGTTGGGCCTTGTCGGCGTACCGCCCGCTCGCCGGACCGCGGGTACGTCGACGACATGCTGGCTGGGGCGACTGCAATGCTGGCCACCACGGGGACACGGCGGATCGCGGACGACGGGAGTCCGCAGTCCAGATCATTGAAGCTCAACATAGAATAATGAAGTTCCACGCGTTGACATCTTAAAAAAATCAAGGTACAAATGAATGGCTGGCGCGTCGCCGGGAGTAAGGGAGCAGAGAGGGTGGACTGGCAGGAACTGACGGACCTGACGCACGGACAGCCGTTCGTGGTCGAGCGGGTCCGCCTCGCCGGCAGCGGCGTCGTGGTCGAGGGTCAGTTCGATCCGCCGGAGCTGGCTCAGCTCAGCGTCGACGACCAGGTGTTTGTTGCCGCGTTCGTCCGGTCGCACGGTTCGATCAAGGAGATGGAGCGGATCTTCGGGGTGAGCTACCCGACGATCAAGTCCCGGCTGAACCGGATCGCCGAGCACCTCGACTTCGTCGACACCGACCCGGCGCCCACCGGCGCCGACGTCGTCGACCGCCTGCGGCGGGGGGAGATCAGCGTCCAGGAGGCGCTGACCGAATTGGAGAGGTCCCGATGATCCCGCAGATGGTGACCGTACGCCATCGCCGTCCCGACGGCCGCGGGCTGCGGCTGTACGTCCCTGTCCTGCCGGTACTGCTGGTGCTGTCACCGCTGCTGCTGCTCGCCGTGCTGGCCGGACTGGTCGCCTGCCTCGTCATCCGGGTGAGCCCGGTGGGCGCGCTGCGCGGCACCGGGCAACTGCTGTGGGCGCTGCCCGGCACCCGGTTCGAGGTCGAGCAGGGCCGAACGGCCGTGCTGGTCAGTGTCAGATGAGCCAAAAGAGGATGGAGCAACAATGAACGAGCAGCGCCGCCAGATCCTGGAGATGCTGGCCGAGGGCAAGATCACCGCGGAAGAGGCCGAGCGGCTGATCGACGCCCTCGAACGAGAACAGCCCGAGTCGCCGCCGGGAGCCGCGCTTCGCCCGAAACACCGACCCAAGTACCTGCGCGTGGTGGTGAACTCGGAGGACGACTCCGGCGGCGACGGTCCAAGCCGGGTCAACGTCCGGGTCCCGCTCCAGCTGCTGCGCGCCGGGGTCCGGCTCACGAGCCTCATCCCTCCGCAGGCGCTCACCCGGGTCAACGCGGAGCTGAACAAGGCAGGTGTGCCGATCGACCTCACCCAGCTCAAGCCGCAGCACCTCGAGGAGCTCATCGAGCACCTCGATGAGCTCACCGTCGACGTCGACCAGCCCGACGCCAAGGTGCAGGTGTTCTGCGAGTGACACCGCCACGGCGCCGGACGCCCGCCCGGACCACGGGGTCGGGCAACCGTCCGGCCAGCGGGCCGCCGCAGGGGGTCAACCCGTCGCGGCGGGTGCCGGAGAATCCGCACTCGATATAGATGTGGTCTGCGGCCACGTCAAGGGGCGGCCAGTTGCTCGATCTGGACTTCGACGTCCAACGGCAGCATTCGCCTGGCGAGGTGGCCCGCGGTTCGGTCGTACCCCGGACCGCGATGGGTGATCTGGAGGTCGGCATCGCCGAGGCCACCGCCGCCCGGCTGGCGGTGAACACCCGGATTCGGGCACATGCGCAACCTGCTGGACAACACCACCGAGCCCGATGAGACCGTCGAGATGCGCGGGCGCACCTCCTACGGCGACATCACCATCCGCCGTCCCTGATCCACTTCTGGCCCTGGAGAAGGGGAAACCATGACCATCAAGCAATCCGCCTGGACCGGCATGGTGCCGGTCGATGACACCGCGCTGTACGTGACCGACACTGGTGGCCGCAGCCGTCCCGTGGTCTACCTCAACGGCGCCTATGCCGACCAGTCGCACTGGCGGCGCGTCATCGCCGACCTCGGCAGCGACTACCGGCACATCACCTACGACGAGCGCGCCCGCGGCAAGTCGAAGCGCGCGGCGGACTATTCGTTTGAGGCGTGCATCCGAGATGTGGATGCCGTCCTCAAGGCCAGGGGTGTGGACCGGCCGCTGCTGGTGGGCTGGTCCTACGGAGGCGTCCTGGCATGG
>JAKEEW010000929.1 GCA_022616375.1 Sporichthyaceae bacterium | reverse complement strand
GGTGGCGGCCGACTTGGCGCGCTGCCGCACGGCCTGGGAGGCCGAGGGGAGGATTCCGGAGTTCGCGCTGGGGCAGGACGACGTACGCGACCGCTTCGTGATTCCGCAGCGGCTCTACGGCCGCGAGACCGAGATCAAGCAGCTGCTGGAGGCCTTCGACCGGGTGGCGGCCGGCGGCACCGAGCTAGTTCTGGTCTCCGGCTATTCGGGGATCGGAAAAACGTCGCTGATCCAGGAGATCCATCGCTCGCTGGCCCAGCGCCGCGGCCACTTTATCGCCGGCAAGTTCGATCAGCTGGCGCGCGAGGTTCCCTACGGCGCGCTGGCCCACGCCTTTGAGGGCCTGGTGCGGCACCTCCTGGCCGGCACCGACGCCGAGGTGGCTGCGTGGCGCGACGATGTGCTGCAGGCACTCGGCAGCGGCGGCCAGGTCCTGGTGGACGTGATCCCCAGCCTGTCCCGGCTCATCGGCCAGCAGGCGCCGGTGCCGCCGATGGGGCCCACCGAGGCGCAGAACCGCTTCAACCGGATCTTCCAGCAGTTCCTCGGTGTCTTCGCCCGGCCGGAGCACCCGCTGGTTCTCTTCCTCGACGACCTGCAGTGGGCCGACCCGGCGACCCTAACCCTCCTGCCGCTCTTCCTGGCCAACCCCGACCTGTCCGGGCTCCTGGTGATCGGGGCCTACCGGGACAACGAGGTCTCACCCACCCACCCGCTCACCACGACCATCGAACAGGTCGCGGCGCGTGGGGCGGCGCTCACCCGGATCACGGTCCCACCTCTCGTGGCCCAGCACCTCGCGGCCCTGCTGGGCGACGCGATCGGCGACCAGCCCCAGGTGATCGGTCCGCTGAGCGCCGTGGTGCAGGAAAAGACCGGCGGGAATCCGTTCTTCGCCATCCAGTTCCTCGGCTCGCTCCATCAGGACGGGCAGGTCGCCTACGACCGCGCGACTCGTGCCTGGCGGGCCGACCTGGCGGCGATCCGCGGGCTCCGAATGACCGAGAACGTGGTCGACCTCATGGCCGCCAGGATCCTGCGGCTGGGCGAGCCGACTCGGCGGGTGCTCCGGCTCGCGGCCTGCGTCGGCAACCGGTTCGACCTCGCCACCCTGGCCACCGTGAGCGAGGCCGGCGCGGCCGAGTGCGCCGCCGACCTGTGGCCGGCGGTGGAGCAGGGGCTGGTTCTGGCCGACGAGCACTCCTACGGCTTCGCGCCCGACCTGGTGGATGGC
>JAKEEW010000928.1 GCA_022616375.1 Sporichthyaceae bacterium | reverse complement strand
GCCCATCTCGCGGCGTGCCACGGCCGCGTGCCGAAGTCCACTGTGGAATCGCGGCGCGAAGCAGAAACCGATTCCAGCCGTGGCCACGCACTGGGCGACACCATCGGGCGACAGGTCCAGCGGCAGGCCGAGGTGCTCCAGCAGGTCAGCCGTACCGCATAGCGATGATGCGGCGCGGTTGCCGTGCTTTACCACCCGCACCCCGGTCGCGGCGACCACGATCGCGGCCATGGTGGAGATGTTCACCGTGTGTGCCCGGTCGCCGCCGGTGCCCACCACATCGACCGCGTCCCGGGCGTGCGCCTTGCCGAGCACGGGGCTGAGGTCGACTCGAACAGCCGCGCCGAGCATCGCCTCGACCAGCCCAGCGATCTCCCCGGGCGTCTCGCCCTTGGCGCGCAGGGCCACCATGAACGCCGCGATCTGGACCGGGGTGGTGCTGCCGTCCATGATCTCGGTCATCGCCCACTTGGTGTCGGCGGTGGTCAGCTCCTCACCGCGGAGCAGTGTGCCCAGAAGCGGTGGCCAGGTGCGCTCACCCACGGCAAGCCTCCAAAGGGGGAAATGCTATTGGAGCGACGGCACGCCGGCGGCGCGGTTGCGCAGCAACCCGGCTATCGTCTGGCCCGTGGTCATCGGGTCGATCGGGTGGGTCAGTGTGGCGTCAACCCGGGCATAGGCCGCGAGCCATCGGTCGGCGGCCCGGGCGATCACGACGCACGTCGGTGGACAGTCGTCGATTTCGTCCTTGAGCTGCCGGGCGATGCCCAGGCCGCCGGACGGAACAGCCTCGCCGTCGAGCACCAACAGGTCGATGTCGGTGGAGTCGACGAGCCGGATCACCTCACCCTGAGTGGAGGCCTCGATGAAGCGCACCAGCAGATCGGCCGCCGGCCGGGTGCCGATGGACATCCGCATGGTCTCGCGGACTCCTGCGTCGTCGCTGTAGAGCAGGATGGTGCTGGGGCGCGAGGGTGCGCTGTCTGAACTCATCGATCAGTCTCCGCCACGTTTGCGTCCGCACGAGAACGCGGTGCCTCGGCGCGTTGGATTCGGCCGGAGGGCCGGG
>JAKEEW010000927.1 GCA_022616375.1 Sporichthyaceae bacterium | reverse complement strand
TCGTTGTCGATGACAGTGACGACGACACGCCGGCGGTGCTCGCCTCTCTTGCGGCGCAGTTTCCGGTGGCGCTGCGCCTGTTGCACCGGGTCGGTGGCGCCCGTAAGGGTGGGCTCGCCGGTGCGGTCATCGCCGGAGCCAGGCTGGCCCAGGGCGACTGGGTGCTGGTGATGGACTCCGATCTGCAGCATCCGCCGGAGGCCGCCGCGGCGCTGGCCCGCACCGCGATGCGCCATGATGTCGACATCGTGATCGGCACTCGCTATGCGGGTGCCGGCTCGGGGGAGGGCCTGTCCGGCGCGGCCCGGGTCGTCACGTCGTCGCTGGCGACCCGGCTGGTCAAGGCCCTTTTTCCCCGGCGGCTGGCTTCGGTGACGGACCCGATGAGTGGCCTGTTCGCCTTTCGCCGGTCGGCGGTCAACCTCGACCAGCTCGACCCGGTCGGCTTCAAGATTCTGCTGGAGCTGCTGGTCCGCCATCGCGGTGCCCGGGTGGCCGAGTTCTCCTATGAGATGGCCGAGCGCGAGTCCGGCACGTCCAAGGCCTCACTGCGTGAGGGTCTGAACTTCCTGCGCCATGTGGCCCGCCTGCGCGCCAAGCGGCTGGTCGGGCAGCTGCAGGAGCGGCCGATCTCCTGGTCGGACCGGCTGCAGGAGCTGGTCCGCATGGTGAGCTTCGGGCTCGTGGGGGCCTCCGGCATCGCGGTCAACACGGCGGCGCTGTGGTTGTTCCATGATGTGGTCGGGATGCACCACCTGTCCGCCGCGGCCATGTCCACCCAGGTCTCCACCTCGTGGAACTTCGCGCTGATCGACACCGTGGTGTATCGGGAGAACCGACCGGGCAGCTGGGGCAGCCGGGCGGCTCGGTTCTTCCTGCTCAACAACCTGCTGCTGCTGGTTCGGCTACCGGTGCTGCAGCTCCTGGTCGTCATGTCGGTCAACGTGTTGGTTGCCAACGCGATCACGCTGGTCGCGCTCTTCCTGGTGCGCTTCTTCATCAGCGACCGGGTCATCTACAGTCTCGGT
>JAKEEW010000926.1 GCA_022616375.1 Sporichthyaceae bacterium | reverse complement strand
GTTCGCGAACCGCGCCGCAGCGCGCGCATTGCTCGACGCGGGAGTGGGCGATGCAGGTCCGGCAGACCCGCACTCCATCCAGCGGCTTGTCGATGGGCACCACGCGACGGCAGCGGGGGCAGGCGGGTCGGATGATCCCCGCCACGCCAGCGGCGTGCAGCGCTTCGATCAGCCGCAGAATAGCCCGCAGTGGAGCGAGGTGCCCCTGCCCGGTCAGCAGGTCGGGCTGCTCCTGCAACGCCCAGGCCACCTTCTGCTGGTAGGACGTGTTGGGCGCTGACCGGCGCACCGCCGCGGCGACGGTCGCCCGGTCGGCGTGCGGGTCGATCGCGGCGATGAGATCCGCGACGACCGCGACGGGGTCGCGACCGTCGCGGTCCGGGCACTGCCTGCATCGCGGTCGCCCCTGCCGGTCCCGGGATGACATCGGACGTGTCTGACCACATTGGACGCATATCTCGACAGGAAGCCGGCAGGGCCCGCAGAGCCAGTCCTGGCCCTGCCGCTGGAGAGTCCGCAGCCACCTACCGCATCCGCGGCAGCAGGGAGGCGACACCACCGACGCGCCGGCCCGCCGCAGCCCTATCAACAGATCGCCGACAACCCGGGGGGCCGGGGAGCGGCCGTCGATGAGGACGCCAGGGCGCTGGGCCAGGGCCGCCGCGAGCCGCCGCGACTTCGCGCGTCCACCCGCGACGGAGGCGACCACCGTGAGGATCTGCTCCGGCGTCAGGTCGGGCTCGACCGCCGCGACCATCTCCACGATCAGGCCGATCGGATCGGCCACGGCTCGGCCGGTGGTCGCCGGGGCGGTCATGGCCGGCCGGCGTCATGGATGCGGGCCCGCTTGGGACGCAGGTCGCCGACGCCCGCCTCGGCTCCGGCCGCCTTCCGGCGGCTGGTCATCTCGCCGGCCGCCGCGACCGGCTCGATGAGCTCATCCATCGCGCACTGCAGAATGTCCAGCAACGCCATGAGGACCTTCAGGCTCAACCGTTCCGGCCGCTCGACCACTAGACGGTAGACCTGGCTGGAGGACAGGGTAATGCCGCGCTGCGCCAACGGCACGATCAAGTCGGTCGTCTGGAACATCCCCCGCTCGGCCATCACCATGCGCAGGTGCCAGCGGTAGTCGAGTTTCGCGACCATCAACGCTCCTTGTCCATGTCGGCAGTGGGGTCGAGCGCTGGCGCAAGCGCCTTGCGCAGCATGGTGTTCATGAACTCGTCGCTGACGTGGGTGTAGACGGCGGTGGAGCTGTCGCACTCGTGGCCGACCTGAACCTGGATGAACCGCCGGTTCACGCCATCCTCCGTGTTGTGGGTCACGTAGGAGTGCCGAAAGCTATGCGGGACAAGGTTTTTCGGCAACCCCAGCGCGTCTCGATACGACTCGAACCGGGCGTTGATCTCGGCCGGCCTGACCCGGCCGCCACGCTCATTCAGCCACAACGCCGGATGGTCGCAGCAGCCGAACCGGGGTCGG
>JAKEEW010000166.1 GCA_022616375.1 Sporichthyaceae bacterium | reverse complement strand
GGCGATTCAGGCGCCAGTTCCGTTACACCCCTTACACCCGGGCGGCCCCGAGACTCTGCCGCCCACGGTCTATCGTCGGGCCGGTGGAGCGGCAACGTCTGTTGATCATCGCGGACACCCACGTCCCGAAGCGAGCACGTGACCTGCCGGCCGAGGTGTGGCAGGCGGTCGACGTCGCCGATGTGGTGATCCACGCCGGTGACTGGGTCGAGGTTGCGCTGCTCGACCGGCTCGAGGAACGATCCCGCTGCCTGATCGGGGTCTACGGCAACAATGACGGACCCGAGCTTCGCCGCCGGTTACCAGAGGTCGCGCGCGCCACGATCGCCGAGGTCCGGGTTGTCGTGGTCCACGAGACCGGACCGGCTTCGGGTCGAGAGCTTCGATGTGCCGCCCGGTTCTCCGATGCGGATCTGCTGGTGTTCGGGCACAGCCACATCCCCTGGGATGCCGCCACGGCTACCGACTTGCGGCTGCTGAATCCGGGCTCGCCGACCGACCGCCGACGCCAGCCGCACTGCACCTACCTGACCGCGCTCGCCGTGGACGGGCGGCTGGATCACGTCACCCTGCACCCGCTGCCGCCGCGGTAGGCCGCGGTAAGCCGCCGAGTGCTTAGCTGGTCGAAGCGCGTGTGCGGGCTGGTGTGACGCTGTTACTCGCATCCTTAGCGGGCAGGCATCGAGGCCGACGATGGAGGAAGGGGCGCGACGATGACTACTGACAAGACGATCCCGACCGATCCGCTTGAGCTCCAGAGAGAGATCCACGCCACTCGTGCCGAGCTCGGGGACACCGTCGCCGAGCTAGCCGCGAAGGCCGACGTGAAGGCTCGGGCCCGGGAAGGTGTGACCGCGGTAGCCGATCGAGCCAAGGACACCGCCAAGCAGGTCAACGAGTCGGTTCGCCGCCGGCCGGCTCCGCTGGCGGTGGGCGCCGTCGCCGCACTGCTCGCAATCGGCGTGGCCAGGCTGATCCAGGCGCGGACGGCCAAGTCTCGCAAGCACAGCCGGTGGCCCTGGTCACGGTGAGCCCAGCCTTGCCGTGACCCGTTGAGTCGCGGTGAGCACGCCGCGGGCAACGCCGAGGTAGGTGCCGGAGGTCGGGGCGACGTCGGCGTAGTCGCGCCCGGTCGCGATGGTCAGATAGTTCCGGCCGGTGCGAGCTCCGATGGACGGGTCGAAGGCCACGGCGCGAGCTGCGCCGGACGGATCCGCGACGATGACCTCCACCCAGGCGTGGGTTGCCCCTTCACCGAGCAGATGCCCGGAGACGTAACGGGCCGGCAGCCCGACCGTCCGGCACATCGCCACCATGACGTGGGCAGCGTCCTGGCAGACCCCGCGCCCGCCGGCGAGCGCCTGGGCGGCGGTGGTGGCCACCGAGGTGGAACCGGCTTCGAATCTGACCGTCTCGTGCACGTAGGCGCACAACCGCTCGGCGGTGGCCAGCCGGTCGGAGCCGGCGAGCTGCCGGGCGCGCGAGCGGATCGTGTGGTCGGCGGCGGTCAGCCGAGTCGGCCTGAGCAGGCGCGGGTCGGTCAGCGCGGCAGCCGGTAGGGCTACAGCGGAGTGCGGCCCGACCCACTCGACGACGGCATCGACGACGAACTCCACCCGGTCCGGCACCTCGGGCACCCGGAGTCGGGTCACCGTATTGCCCGCTGCGTCCAGCCGGGTGCTGGTCCGAGCGCCGGCCGCGGACACGCTGACCGAGTGGGCCCGCCGATGCTGGCTGCCGTGCTGGTGGGGCGGCACGACGACGAGCCGGTGGTTCAGCTCACGCACCGGTGTCTCGTAGCGATAGCTGAAGCGCTGGTGCAGCACGTAGGTCAGCCGATCGGCTGCCTCCAGCTCCTGCCGGGATGGAACCTGTGCCGGCGGGAGCACCGCGGCGTTCGCGGTCACCCGGTTTCCTCGGCCCAGACCTGCATGCCTCGCAGCACCGGACCGCCGAACGTGGTGACCATGGCGACGTCCACCGCGTCGCGACCCCGGCCGATCAGTACCCGGCCCTTCCTGGCCTGGTTGTTACGCGGGTCGAAGGTCCACCACTGGCCGTCGAGGTAGACCTCGATCCAGGCGGCGAAGTCCATCGGCTCGGCCACCGGCGCAACATCCATCTCGGGGAGGTACCCGAAGACGTAGCGGGCCGGGATCGACAGCGCCCGGCAGAACGTGATCGCCACATGGGCGAAGTCCCGACAGACCCCGCTGCCGGCCGCATACGCATCGACGGCGGTGGTCGTCGGCGTGCTGCTGCCGTAGCCGAATCGCAGGTGGCCATGAACGTGATCGCAGATCGCCTGCACCCGGCGATAACCAGGCGGCTGGTCGCCGAACAGCCGCCATACCTCGTCACCCAACACATCGGGCAGGCAGTACCGGCTGGGCAGCGTGTAGACCAGCACGTCGTCCGGCAGCCCCGCGGCCGGCACCTCGGCCGCGTCCAGGTCGACCTCCTCGGTCGCATCCGGAACCGAGACGAGCGCGTCGTAGCGGATCGTGCTGTCCCCGGCCGGCAAGGTAAGCCGCTGGCACTCGTTGCCGTACATGTCGGCGTAGCCGTGCCGGTCGGTTGCCGGCCGGATCTCCCAGTCTTCATGCACCAGCTTGGCTTGCTCAGCCCGCAGCGGCTGGACCTGGAATACCGCGGGGGTCTCGTAGTCCGCGGTGTAACGGAACTCACACCCGACTCGGACTTGCCGCGTCACGTCGTCATTCCTGCATGCTGGAGCGTCATTTGTTTCAACCGTAACGACTAGTGGCGGCAGCAGATAGGTGATACGACTCCTCGCATGGTTGGGCTCCTGGACGGGTATCCGCGCGGCCCCGCCTACGACGAGATGTTCGGGCCGGACGGGCGGCCACATCCGCACATGCAGGCGCTGCACGATGCGCTGCAGACCCTCACCGCCGACGATCTGGCGCACCGGGCGGCGGCCAGGGACCGTAGCTTCGAAGATCAGGGCGTCACGTTCTCGCACGGTGGTCAGGAATGGGTGTTCCCGCTCGACCTGATCCCACGGTTGATCCGGGCCGCCGAATGGGAGCTGGTCGAGGCGGGAGTCATCCAGCGGATCCGGGCACTGGAAGCGTTCCTGGCCGACGTGTACGGACCGGCCGAAGTGGTCAAGGACGGGATCGTGCCTCGATCCTTGCTCACCACGTCGGCCGGCTTCTGGCGGCAGGCGTACGGCGTCGACCCACCGAACGGGGTGCGGGTGCACCTCGCCGGGATCGATCTGGTCCGCGACCAGGCCGGCGTGATCAGGGTGCTCGAGGACAACTTGCGGGTGCCGTCCGGGATGTCCTACGTGGTGGCAAACCGGTGGACCATGGCGCGGGTCTTTCCCGGCCTATTCCTGGAGCAGCAAGTGCGCCCGGTCGCCTCCTACCCGGCACAGCTGCTTGACGCGTTGCGTAGCTCGGCACCGGCCGGGGTCGAGGAGCCGACCGTGGTGCTGCTCACTCCCGGCGTGCACAACGCGGCCTACTTCGAGCATGCCTACCTGGCCCGCAAGATGGGCATCGAGCTGGTCGAGGGCCGGGACCTGTTCTGCCAGGAGAACGTGCTGTACATGCGCAGTCTTGGCGGGCGGCAGCGGGTGGATGTGGTCTACCGGCGGATCAACGACGACTTCATCGATCCGGTCCACTTCCGGCCCGACTCCGTGGTCGGTTGCGCCGGCATCCTGAACGCGGCCCGGGTCGGCAACATCTCGATCGCCAACGCGATCGGCAACGGCGTCGCCGACGACAAGCTGACCTACACCTACGTCCCCGAGCTGATCGAGTACTACCTCGGCGAGCGACCGCTGCTGCCCAATGTGGCGACCTACCGGCTCGACGATCCCGAGGTTCGTGCGCACTGCCTGGACCGGCTCGACCGGCTGGTCGTGAAGCCGGTGGAAGGCTCGGGCGGGAGCGGGATCGTCATTGGCCCGCAGGCTTCCGAGGCCGAGCTGGCCGCGGTACGCGATCAGGTGCTGGCCGATCCACGGGCCTGGATCGCGCAGGAGCTCGTGCTGCTGTCGACCTCACCGGCGCAGCTCGGCGACCGGCTGCTGCCCCGGCATGTCGACCTGCGGCCGTTCGCGATCAACGACGGCGACCAGATCCGGGTATTGCCGGGCGGGTTGACCCGGGTGGCGCTTCGCGAGGGGAGCCTGATCGTCAACTCCAGCCAGGGTGGCGGTTCGAAGGACACCTGGGTGCTCACGTCGGGTCCCGATCGGGACCTCGCGGCGGATTCTGAGGAGGGGCAGTCGCCGGCCTTCCCCGCGCAGACGGTGCGGGGTACCAAACCCGACCTCGGGCCGCTCGACGAGCAGCCGCAGCAATGAG
>JAKEEW010000165.1 GCA_022616375.1 Sporichthyaceae bacterium | reverse complement strand
CGGCCGGCGATTCTGTCGGTTCCCGATGCGAACATATGTTCGTGCCCGCCGAGGCGACCATCCTGCACGCGGACATCGACGCGTTCTACGCATCGGTGGAGCAGCGCGACGACCCCCGGCTGCGGGGTCGCCCGGTCCTGGTCGGGTCGGGAGTCGTGCTGGCGGCCAGTTACGAGGCCAAGGCGTTCGGCGTCCGCACCGCGATGAACGGGCGGCAGGCCCGCGAGCTGTGCCCGCAGGCGATCGTGGTGGAGCCGCGGATGTCGGCGTACGCGGAGGCCAGCAATGCGGTGTTCGAGGTGTTCCGGGACACCACGCCGCTGGTCGAGGGGTTGTCCATCGACGAGGCGTTCCTCGACGTGGGTGGGTTGCGCCGGGTCTCCGGCACGCCTACCCAGATCGCGGTCCGGCTGCGGCGAGCAGTGCTCGACCGGGTCGGCCTTCGGGTGACGGTCGGGGTGGCCAGGACGAAGTTCCTGGCCAAGGTGGCCAGCGGCGTGGCCAAGCCGGACGGCCTGCTGGTGGTGCCGCCGGATACCGAGATCGAGTTCCTGCACGCGCTGCCGGCCGAGCGGCTGTGGGGGGTCGGCCAGGTCACCGCCGACAAGCTGCACCGCTACGGCATCAGCACCGTGGGCGAGGTGGCCGAGCTTGGCGAGCCGGCGCTGGTCTCGATGCTGGGCCGGGCGTCCGGCCGGCACCTGCACGCGCTGGCGCACAACCGGGACCCGCGGCCGGTCCAGGTGGGAGTGCGGCGCCGCTCGATCGGAGCGCAGCGGGCGCTCGGCCGGCGGCGACGGTCACCGGAGGCTCTGGACGCGATCGCGGTCGCGCTGGTCGACCGGCTGGCCAGGCGGCTGCGGGCGGCCCGCCGGGTGTGCCGCACGGTGGTGCTGCGGCTGCGTTTCGACGACTTCACCCGGGCCACCCGCTCGCACACCTTGGTGCAGGCCACCGCCCAGACGGAGCTGATCCTGGACGCGGTCAGGGAGCTGCTGGCGACCGCCCGGCCTATGATCAAAGAGCAGGGATTGACCCTGATCGGAGTGGCCTTGACCAACCTCGACGACGACGATGCGATCCAGCTGACCCTCCCGTTCGACCGGCACCGCGCCCTCGCCCTGGACGCCACTCTGGACAACGTGCGCGACCGGTTCGGCTCCAACGCGATCACCCGTGCCGTCCTGCTCGGCCGCGACCAGGGCCTGACGGTGCCTTTGCTGCCGGACTGAGCTGGAGCCGGAGCTCGGTCCGGAACCCGCCGGCACGGTCGAAGGGTGGTTCGCCCAGCTCGCCCGGGTCCGCCCGGCGTTGGATGCCTGGCGGGACGTGCGGGCCTACGCCAGGGCGCTGGGCCGCACCGTGAACCGACCCCGGATCGCCCAGCTGCCCGCGCCCGGACCGGGCGCGGGCAGCCCGGCGCGCTGGGCGGCCCTGCCGTTCGGCGCCGAGCCGGACCCGCCCCGGTCCGGGCTGGTCAGCCTGGCCCTGCTCGGCGCCTCGCCGGCTGCGCCGACGCAACCGTGGTCGGGTCTGCTGCTGGACAGCTGGCCCGAGCTCATCCCGGCCAGGGAGGAGGACGCCGGCGTGGTCTTCCACTTCGACGCCCCGCGAGCCGAAGCGCCTCAAGCGATACTGCTCGCCGTGCCGCATCGCGCGGTAGACCATTGGAGCTACGACGATCTCGAAGCAACCCTGCGGCACACCCTGGAGCTGGCCAAGCTTCGCGCGCTCGATCTGTCCCACCTCGGCGCCTACGGCCAGCTGATCCCGATGACGTTCCTGGCCGCCAACCCGGCGAACGAGTCCATCTCGACCTCCTTCGCAGACCTGCTGGTCACCGATCGGGTCATCGCCGTGGATGGTGACTGAGATGGCCAGGTGGCCCAGCATCACCTACTGGAACCGGGTCGAACCGAGCCCGCGTGGCGACGGGCTGGGCCGCGGCCTGTCGGCCGACGTGCGCGATCCGCTGTGGTTCCTGACCCGACAATGGCAGGTCGGGGAGTTCCTCGGCGAGGACGCGGCGTCGCCGGCATTCGTCTCGTTCGCCACCCGGTTCGCCCCGCTCGACCGCTGGCGACCGCGAGCCGCATCACCGCGCCAGTACGACGGCTCGGTGCCGCTGGAAGCGCTGAGCCAGAACGAGCCGGGCAGTCCGGACCTGCGTACCGCCGTCGAGCTTGGCCAGCTGCTCGAGGCTCGGCTGGTTGCCGAATCCGCGCCGGACGGGGTCACCGGTGCGTTCCGGACCGCGTTTCCGGTGCCGCGGCCGGTCGAGCTGAGCCGGGCGCAGGCCAGGGACCGCGCGCTGGTCGGGCTGGCGCGGGTGTGCGGCGGCCGGGCGACCGACGGGCTGGCCGCGCTTCGGGCCGCCGCGGTCGCCGCACCTGAGCTGCCCGACGAGCTCGACCTGCCATCCGGCGGTGAGCCGGCCGCCCGGGCCGCGCTGGAGTGGCTGGCCGAGTGGACCGCGGATCATCTGGGACCGATCGGGCGGGCGGATCCGGACAGCTGGCGGCCCGACCGGCTCGAGTACGACCTGCAGGTGTCCGCGGTGACCCCGGACCGGGACCGGGTCACGCTTCGGGCCGAGGCCGGGCCCTTCGGCGAGCTGGACTGGTATGCGTTCGACGAGGTCTCCCGCACCCCGCCAACCGGGCCGGGCACCGGTCCGGACCAGGTCCGGACCAGCCTGCTGCCGGCTTCGGTGGGCTTTGCCGGGATGCCCGATCCGCGCTGGTGGGCCCTCGAGGATGCGCGCTTCAACTGGGCGTCGGTCGACTCCGACCGGCGTGAGCTCGGCAAGGTCCTGGTGATGGACTTCATTCTGATCCAGGGCAACGACTGGTTCGTGGTGCCGTTCGCGCAGCCGGTCGGCACTCTGGTCCAGGTCGACCAGCTGCTGGTCAAGGACGTGTTCGGCGGCTGGACCCGGGTCGAGCGCACCGACGCGGTGGACTCGGCCGGTGCTGCCGGTGCTGCCGGTGCTGCCGGTGCTGCCGGTGCTGCCGGTGTTGCCGGTGTTGCCGGTG
>JAKEEW010000925.1 GCA_022616375.1 Sporichthyaceae bacterium | reverse complement strand
CACCTACAACTCCCCCGACAAGCACCTCGGCGGCGTCACCTACGGTGGCTACTCCGAGAGTCTCGTCGTCGACGAGGCGTTCGCGCTGCACCCGGTCGGCTGGGCGCCCGGCCCGGCGGTCGAGGCGGGACCGGGTGGCGCGGGTCCGCTCATGCGACGCTCCCTTGGTTGACCTCCCCGGTGGAGCGGGCGAAGCGCTTTTCGCGCTCCTGCGGGTCGGCCGCGACCCGCAGCCAGCTCGCGAACAGGTTGACCCCGAGCACCGTGACCGCGATCGCGAGGCCCGGGAAGGTGATGATCCACCAGCCGTCGAAGATGTAGTCGCGGCCGTCGGCGACCATCAGCCCCCAGGAGATCTGCGGGGGCTGGATGCCGAAGCCGAGAAACGACAGCGCCGCCTCGGCCAGGATGATGCGGGCGAACTCGAGCACGCCGAGGGTGAGCAGCGGCGAGGTGAGGTTGGGCAGGATGTGGCGCAGGATCACCCGCCGCGAGCGGCAGCCGACGATCTCGGCCGCCTCGACGTAGGGGGTCTCCTTGACCGACAGCACCACCCCGCGGGTGATGCGCGCGTAGACCATCCAGCCGTTGAGCGCCAGCACGATGACGATCGTGCGCAGGCTGGGGCCGATCCCGGCCAGGATGATGAGGGCCAGCAGCAGGCCGGGGAAGGCGACCTGGGTATCGACCGCCCGCATGATGACCGAGTCGGCGCGCCCGCCCTTGTAGCCCGACAGCAGCCCCATGAAGGTCCCGAAGGTGCCGGCCAGCGCCACCACGGCCAGCCCGACCAGCAGCGAGACCCTGGAGCCGTAGATCAGCCGGGAGAGCATGTCGCGGCCGAGCCCGTCGGTGCCGAGCAGGTGGCTGGCGCTGCCGCCGTCCGACCACACCGGCGGGCGCAGCCGGTCGTTGAGGGACTGGAAGGTGGGGTCGTGGGGTGCCAGCAGCGGCGCGAACAGCGCCGCCACCGCCAGCACGGCCACGACGGCGACGCCGAACAGCCCCGCCT
>JAKEEW010000164.1 GCA_022616375.1 Sporichthyaceae bacterium | reverse complement strand
GCGGTGACGTTGAGGGCGGCGTAGGTGTGTGCGCGGTGCTGGAGCAGGCGGACCGTCTCGTAGCCGAAGGTCGAGTATGTGGTCAGCGCGCCGCACAGCCCCTGGCCGACCAGCGCCATCTGCGGAGCCGGGGCGGCGGTCGCGCCGGCGGCGAGCAGGCCGAGCACCAACGAACCCGCGGCGTTGACGGCCAGCGTTCCCCAGGGGAACAGCGAGTCGTGCCGGGCCTGGACCGCCCGGTCGACCAGGTAGCGGGACGGGGCGCCGATCGCCGCACCGAGCGCCACCAGCAGGACGGTCAACCCCGGTCCCCACTGGGCCGGCCGATGTAGCGGATGACCTCCACGTGGTCGATGATGACCAGGCCCTCGGTGACGAGTTCGTTGATCTGGGGTAGAAAGGCGCGGATCCGCTCCTCGACGTCGACGATGATCACGGCAAGTGGTAGGTCCTCGGACAGCGACAGTAGCCGGTTCGTGTGGATACGCGACGAGGCGCCGTAGCCCTCGATGCCCCGGATGACGCTGGCGCCGGCCAGCCCGTGGCTGTGGGCCCGGTGGACGATCTCGGTGTACACGGGTTTGTGGTGCCAGCGGTCGTTCTCGCCCACGAAGATGGTCAGCCGTAGCGCGGGCCTTCGAGCTTCATCCGGTCTCCCTCCGGCGGGCCAGCCGGTCGGTGCACAGCCGAGCTGTGGTGATGCCGACGTACACCGCGCCCACCGCGGCGACGACGGTTCCGGCCAGATAGGCCAGGGCTGTGCGGGCCGAGGCCTGTTCGATCAAACGCTGGGCCTCGACGATATAGGTCGAAAATGTGGTGTACCCGCCGAGGAGGCCGGTCCCCAGAAAGGGGCGCATGAGCCGGCCGGATGGCCACACGTCGATGACCAACACCATGACCACGCCGATCGCCAGGCAGCCACTGACGCTCACCACGCGAGGGTCGACCACGGGAACCCACCAGGACGGGCCGGGAAGGCAACCGCCAGACCGTAGCGGGCCAGCGCACCCAGTGCGCCGCCGGCGGAGATCACCGCCAGCACCGGCCACGACGCTCCACCCGCCGAGCGGAACACCCCGCGGATGCCGTCCCGGGACCGGGCTGCGGAGATGCGAACACGGGTGACCACCGCACACTCCTACCAGATCCCGGTACCGAGACTCGGAGTCAGCCGGATGCGCCACCACCGTGGCCGTTAACGCCCGTTATCCGACGCCGTCCGGGTTCCGGGTGCCAGGTGCCGGCGGGTCTTGCGAGCCGACGCCCACGTCGAGGCGTTGCCTCGCCCGATCGACCAATGGGCACCGGCGTGGCCGGGCCGGTTCGGCCCGATCACGCCGGTCGTGCGACTACGGTGTGGGGTCGTTGTAGACCCCGGCGAAGTGACTGGTGTTGCCGTAGGTCGCGGCACAGTCTGCCTGCGGCGCCGGTCTGGCGATGGGTGCGCCGTC
>JAKEEW010000924.1 GCA_022616375.1 Sporichthyaceae bacterium | reverse complement strand
CGCCGTTGAAGATCTCGATCCCGGCGGTCTCGGCCGCCAGCAGGTCAGCCACCGTCAGTCCGGACCAGTGCGGATGGGCCGTAAAGGCGACGGCGCCCTGCGCCTGCAGCCAGCGCGCCGCCTCGACCGCCGGAGTGCTGGTTGGCGGCAACACGGCCCCCACCGGCAGCCCGAGGCCGATCAGGTGGTAGCTGGTGCGGAGCTCACCACCGGACGCCGTCAACTCCGTGGACGGCAGCAGGCACATGCCGCGCGAATGCAGACCGGTCGGGTCGGTGACCACGTTGTGATCGGTGAGTGCGAGGAAGTCGTAGCCCTCGCCGGCGAACCAGTCGACGGTTTCCTGCGGCGACAACCGACCATCGGATTCGGTCGTGTGGCAGTGGAGATTGCCCCGGTACCAACCACCACCCTCCAGGCGCAGCGCCCAAGGGTTTCCGTCGGTCGTTTGCTCGGCCGGCTCGCGTTCCGGGTCGCTCATACCGATCTCCAAGTCTGCGGCGGCAACCGCGTCTTCGCTGTCTGCCCTGGGCTGGAAGACGGGCGCGGCAGCCCGCTCAATGTAGCACCCGGTGAGAAGCCTGGAGCCGGCGGCGGGTGCTGGGATGGCTGTAGAGCAGCCATTCGACCCAACGGGGTGGATCGACCTCGTCGAGGTTTTGATCGGCCAGCTTGCGCAGCGCGCCGCGCCACGCGTCCGGGTTGCGAGTGGTGCGCACGGCAAAGGCGTCGGCCGCGGTCTCCCGGCTGCGCGAGAAACCGTTCGTCAAGGGCAACAGCACCGTGAACAGCGCACCCGCCGCCAGCAGGAGCAGCGGCAACCCGGCCACGTCCTCGATGCCGCTCAGGCCGAGCGGACCGGCCAGTGCGCGGATGAGCCGGTCGATGAGCCAGAGGCCGGCGAAGGTCAGTCCGGCATCCAGGGCGATGCCGCGCCAGAGATCGCGGTGCACGTGGTGGCCGAGCTCGTGGGCCAGGATGGCCTCGATCTCGTCCGGCGTGAACTGGTGCCAGAGCGTGTCGCCCAGCACGATGCGGCGGGTGCTGCCGATGCCCATCAGCGCCGCGTTGGCGGTGCGCGTGCGGCGGCTCATGTCGATCACGAAGACGCCGCGCACGCGCGT
>JAKEEW010000923.1 GCA_022616375.1 Sporichthyaceae bacterium | reverse complement strand
GGCCGCCTCGCTCGCGCACTCCGGTGCTGACGCAACCGCCGACGAACCAGGAACCAGCAACAGGCCAAAACCCAAACCTGCGGCCAGCAGCACTGTGACCGACCGCCGCGCGCGGCCCCCCACTAAACCGAACGACCGTGACCAGCGCGGACCTGACATCAAGACCCCCCGTGACGGTGGATTGCAATGTTGAGCGGTCAGAAGCTAGCGGAACCGGACAAACCTCCGTCAGTAGCGCGAGACGTCGAAGGTTGTGACGTTCATCACACCGGTCACGCGACGCGACCGCGCGAGCCACCCACCGTGTTCGCCGCGACCACCGGTCCGCCTCGAACAGAAGCACTGCGACGCGGGACAAGCGGCTCAAGCACCATCGCGCACGTCGACTCCCGACCCCGGCGCAACCGCCGCCGGCACGCACGGCAACGCCCACCCGAGGCGACCCTGGACATATGCGGGATCTGGGTTCACCGGCCGCCGCCGCTGGTCCGGGCGGGGTGTGGACTACGCTTCCCGGCACTCCACGCCCGCAAGGATCGGAGGGTCGATGCGCGCCCCAACGCCACCCGACCTCCGACGCGCCGCGCAGCCAGTGCGGGTTGGGGTGCAGCCCGTCGACGGCGGACATCTGCAATGTCTGGACTGCGGGCGCTGGTATCGCGCGCTGGGCCACCACCTGGCCAAAGCGCACCACACCAGCACCGCCGACTACCGCCGCCGCCACGAGCTGCCGGCCGGGCTGCCGCTGCTGGCCGCCGACCTACGCGCCGGATGGGCGCGGCGGGCACGCAGCCAATACCCCACGAACACCGGGCTGCACCACGCACAGGAGCCGCAGCTGGCCCGGGCCGCGCTGCGGCTGGCGCACCGGGCTCGGGCCGAATCCGGCCAACGGACCGGAGCCCGGTTAGCCCAACAACAGCAGCTGGCCGCCCGCTCCGCCGAAGTCCGCGCCGCCACCCGCGCCCGCTACGACCAAGCCGCCCGTGCGCTTGGCCACCCAAGCATCGACGCGCTGCTCGCCGCCACCCGCCTGCAACCGGCCCGCCACCTGGCAGCGATGCTGAGAGTGAGCAAATCCACCGCCGGGCGGCTCCGCCAGCTCTACGCCCCCGAACCCGACCCGGAGACACGCCGGGCGCAGGTGGTGCGCGCGCTCACCCGAGCCCGCCACGACCAGCTCGCACAACGAGCAGGCCACCCGGACGCGACCGCCCTGTACGCGGCCACCCGCGGGCAACCTGACATCGTTGTCGCTCGGCTACTCGGGGTGTCCGTGCAAACCGCCAACCGGATCCGCCGCGCCCAGCCCAGCGACCCAAGCTGACCCCAGCCGGGACGGCCGGTGCGCGAAACTGCGGCGGAAACCGCGGCTCGGGGTTGACCTGGTGGGGGCGCTGTCTGGCAGTATGTCCGGCCCAACCGGCATCGGGCGAGTTGTGGAGGTGGGTGGGAGTGTCGCGGCGGGCGGTCGTGCTCTCCGCCGAACAGCTGGCCGCGATCCCGGCCGGTAATGGTGCTGTCGGCTATTGAAACGGTCTGAATGCCTGTGGGGATGGCGGTGGGGTCACAGGTAGTCGAAGAAGCGGATCCACCAGGTTGGGGGGTGTTCGGGCGTG
>JAKEEW010000922.1 GCA_022616375.1 Sporichthyaceae bacterium | reverse complement strand
GGTCGTCCACGATCGGCGCCAGCACGCCGTCGTAGTCGAAGGCAAACAGCGCACGGGCTGGATCGTCCAGGATCGCCGTCAGGCCGGCCCGGCCTGCCACGGTAGCGGGGGTCGGAATCGGCACTCGACCAGTCTATCGGCCGGCTAGTGAGCGTCCTCAGCCACATCGGCAACGATCACTGTGACGTTGTCGGGCGCGCCTGCCTCGAGGGCGAGCCGCACAAGCAGGTTCGCGCAGCGCGCAACATCGGGCTCGGCGGTCAGCGCATCCGCGATCGTTTCGTCATCGACCACGTCGGACAGTCCGTCGCTGCACAACAGATAACGGTCCCCGACCACAGCCGCCAGTACGGAACACGTCGGCTCGTACTCCAGGCCCTGCACCGCCTGCATCACCACCGACCGGCGCGGGTGGTTGCGCGCCTCCGCCACCGAGATGAGCCCCTGGTCCACCAGCGTCTGCACGTAGGTGTCGTCGCGGGTGATCTGCCCGAGCACACCCGTACGGAGCCGATATCCGCGTGAGTCACCGACGTGCAGCAACCCGATCCGATCGCCGGCGAGCAAGAGCGCGGTGACGGTCGTACCCATGCCGTCAGTGTCGAGGTCGACGTGGCTGACATTCCGGATCTTCCGGTTCGCCGCGGCCACACTGTCGCGCAGCGCCGCGATCGGATCCACGCCGTCGCCCGGAATGCGCACGGTGGGCTGCTCGTCGGTCGGGTCCGACACCGGAGACAACGGCTTGGTCGCCGGCTCGGCGGCGGCGCCGTTGATCGGGATGGCCATGGCTCCGGCCGGGTCAAGCGGTGCGAGCTCCCGGACGACGAGTGCGCTGGCGAGTTCACCGGCTGGCATACCGCCGATTCCGTCAGCCACCACGGCCAGGCGTGGGCCGGCGTACGCCGAGTCTTCGTTGTTCATCCGGCTCAGACCGATGTCAGTGACCGCCGCTGCCCGCAGCACGAGGCTCATAGGGTGCAGCCTGCCAAGAACATGGTCACCTCGTCTGTAAGAACTCCGACGCGTGTGTGGATTGAGCCCTTGCCGCTGCGGGGCGCCACCGCCTGGACTGAAGAGTCGAGCGTAGCTTGCGAAGCGAGCG
>JAKEEW010000921.1 GCA_022616375.1 Sporichthyaceae bacterium | reverse complement strand
GGCGGGGGCGCTGGCCGCTCTTGCCGCGCTGACTCCCCCCCCGCGATCATTACCGGCGGTTTGCGCAGACAAAACACCCCTAACTGGGTGATCGTTTGGCTAAACCGCCGGTAATGATCGCGGGAGTGGGGGAGGTTAACCGGCTTGCCCGGACGCCGGGGCTGGCTGGGCACCGGCCGGGTCGGCGGCCCGGCGCAGCCGCCGCGGGCTGGTGAGGAAGCCGGCTCCCCAGGACAGGTGCATACAGGCGTACACCGCGGGTAGCGCAGCCAGCGCCGGCCGGGACAGCCCGCGTCCGGTGACCACCGCGCCGGCCAGCACGGCGGCCAGGTAGCCGGCCGGCACCGCGAAACCGAGCAGCAGGATCGGGACGCCGAGCACCAGCCCGGTCACCCCGACCAGCGAGCCGGCCACGATCGCGGCCAGCGCCATCGGCGGCGCCAGATAGCGCAGCGTCGCCGAGCCCTGATGCTGACGCATCACCTCACGGCGCCAGCGACCGTAGTTGAAGTACTGCTTGGCCAAGGCCCGCAGGTTCGGCCGTGGCCGGTAGGAGACCCGCATCGCGGGCTGGAACCAGACCACCCCGCCCGCGGCGCGCAGCCGGTAGTTCAGCTCCCAGTCCTGCGCCCGCAGGAACGACTCGTCATACCCGCCGAGCCGCTCCAGCGCGGCCCGCCGGAACACTCCCAGGTAGACCGTGTCGGCCGGGCCGGCCTGGCCGCCGGTGTGGAAGCGTGCGTTGCCCACCCCGAGCGGTGAGGTCATCGCCCGGGCGACCGCGCGCTCGAACGCGGTGGTGCCTTCCGCCCACATGATCCCGCCGACGTTGTCCGCCCCGGTGCTGCGCAGCGTGTCGACCGCGATCCGCAGGTAGTCCGCCGGGATCACGGCGTGCCCGTCCACCCGCGCCACGATTTCGTAGCGGGTCGCGGCAAGCGCCGCGTTCAGCCCCGTCGGAGTGATCCCGGACGGGTTGGGCACCAGCGTGACCCGCGGCTCGGCGGCCGCGAGCCGGGTGGCTACCTGGTCGGTCTCGTCGTGCGAGGGGCCGAGCGCGATGACCACCTCGAGCGGACCGGGGTAGTCCTGGCCGAGGATGTGGTGGACCGCGCTCTCCAGATGCCGGGCCTCGTTGAGCACGGACATGATCACGGAGATTGGCGGGTAGTCGGGTGCGGCGTTCATGGCGGGCACCAACCTAACCCGGCTACCGGGTCGGGTTCACCCTCGACCGCGAATCTGGTCAGTGATCACGAATACTGGCACGCGTCGGACAGCGACACGGCATCGCCCGGCGCCGGCGGGTCGGCCTGGTTGCCCGACTCCCCGGTCTGGCCGCCGCTGTCCGATCCGGCGCCGGTCGAGGCCTCGCCGGGCGTCCCACCGGCTGTGCTGCCGGAGCCGTTGCCGGTCTGCTCACCGCCGGTCTGCTCACCGCCGGTCTGCCCGCCTCCGGTCTGCCCGCCTCCGGTCTGCCCGCCTCCGGTCTGCCCGCCTCCGGTCTGCCCGCCTCCGGTCTGCTCGCCGCCTGCCGGCTCACCGGCGGTCGCGGATGCGGTCACCGGCGCCGGGTTCAGAGCGCCAGCCACCTTGGCCCGGATCAGGCCGTAGTCGGGATTCGCGGTCACCACGTAGGGCGGCACGAACTGCACGTTGGTGACCTTTGCGCTCTTCACCCGCAGCGCCACGTCGACCAGCTCGGGTAGCACGTCCCTCGGGATGTCGGTGGCGACCAGGTGCTTGGTGCTCTCGGCCAGCTCCTGATAGTTGCGCAACACGGTCATCGGGTCGGCCTGATGCAGCAGCGCACCCATCACGCAACGCTGCCTGGACATCCGCTGGTAATCGTCGGAATCCGCGCGGGAACGGGCGTACCACAGCGCGTGGTAGCCGTTGAGGTGCTGCACCCCGGCCTGCAACACGTGGCCCTTGTCGCCGATCGGCAGCGACCGCTCGACTCGGATCGTGACCCCGCCGAGCGCGTCGATGATCCCGCGGAAGCCTTCCAGATTGACCAGCACGTAGTAGTGCACCGGGATGCCGAGCGCCGCGCTCACCGCTTGCTTGACCGCCTGCGGCCCGGGGTCGATCACGCCGGGGAACAGCTGCTTCTGGTTGGTCACCGCGTAGGTGTAGACCGCGTTGAGCAGGCACCCGTCACAGTCGAACCCGGCCGGGAACCTGGCGTGCAGCGGCGACCCCTGCGGGAACGGCACCTTCTGCAGGTTGCGCGGCAGGCTGAACATGACCGTGTCGCCGGTCTCCCGGTCGACGCTGGCCAGCGTGACGCTGTCGGTGCGCACCCCGCTCCGGTCTTCGGCCGAGTCGCCGCCGAGCAGCAGGATGTTGAGCCGGTCGGGCAGCTCGCCGACGGCGGTGTCGCGGAACACGCTGGTGATCAGATCGCGCTGGGCGGCCGCGTACCGGGACGCCGTCACCGTCGGTAGCACCACGGCCAGGCACAGCACTAGCACGATGGTGGCGACCAGCCGGCGCTGCCCGAGGTCCAGCCGTTGCGGTTGGCCGAGCAGGGCGCCGGAGACCACCACCACCGCCCAGGCCAGTCCGAGCAGGATCGCGCTGTACTGGGCGATCGCCAGCGGGGTGGGCTGGACCGCCAGCGAGAGCAGGCGAGCGTGGTCGACGATGCCCAGCACCGCCAGCGCCACCGCGAAGCCGACCACGACCAGGTAGCAGCGCAGGATCAGCGTGCCGGCCCTGGTCCGGCCGGCCAGCAGGTGCGCGCTACCCGGCACCACCAGCGACATGACCGCGAACACGATCACCCGGCGGAACCGGCGGCCGCGGCGCCGAGCCTCCCACCGCTGCCGGTCCAGATCTGGCCGATTCCAGTCCGAATCGGCCGCCCACCGCTGGTGGGTCGGCCGCTGTTGGGGCACCTGAGCGCGCGGATCCTGGTCGACCGACCGGCGGGTGCGCTGTCCAGCCGGGGAGTTCCGGGGCGGCCCGGTGCCCCGCTTCGAACCCCCGGCCACAAAACCGCACGGTAGCTAGCCGGGCCGGCCGAGTCACCCAGGCGCGCCGGGGCCTTCGCGAGACCGGACGATCGCCTCCCGGCGGGCCAGCCGGTGGGTCCGGCGGATCTCCGCCTCGGCGAACCGGCGCCGATCCTCGTCGGTCTCCGGCGCCACCGGAGGCAGCGGCCGCGGCTTGCCATCCGCGTCGACGGCTACGAACACCAGGTACGCGGTGGCCACCCGGGTCGGCGGCACCCCAGCCTCGTTCCACGGCTCGGCCAGCACCCGGACGCCGACCTCCATCGAGGTGCGCCCGGTCCAGTTCACCTGGGCGTGCGCGTGCACCAGGTCGCCGACGTGCACCGGCTCGAGGAACGCCATCTCGTCCATGGACGCGGTCACCGCCGGCCCGCCGGAGTGCCGCTGGGCCACCGCGCCGGCTACCTCGTCCACGAACTTCATGATCACGCCACCGTGTACGGTGCCGAGCAGGTTGACGTCGAGCGGGCCCATGATCCGCGACAGCGACGTCCGCGCGGCCGAGGTCGGCTTCGGCGCGAACTCCCCGAGCTGGCTCATGCCTGCAGCCTAGGGCCGCCGGCCGACCCGCGGTCAGGACTTGCGTGGAAGCAGATGGCGGGCCATCACCAGGCGCTGGATCTGGTTCGTGCCCTCGTAGATCTGGGTGATCTTGGCGTCCCGCATCATCCGCTCGACCGGGTAGTCCTTGACGTAGCCGTAGCCGCCGAGCAGCTGGACGGCGTCGGTGGTGATCTCCATGGCCGCGTCGGACGCGAAACACTTGGCCGCTGCGCCGAAGAAGGTCAGATCGGCGTCACCGCGCTCGGACTTGGCCGCCGCCACGTATGTCAGCTGCCGGGCCGCCTCCAGCTTCATCGCCATGTCCGCGAGCATGAACTGCAGTCCCTGGAACTCCGCGATCGCCTTGCCGAACTGCTTGCGCTCCTGCACATAGCCCAGCGCGTAGTCCAGCGCACCCTGGGCGATGCCGAGTGCCTGGGCCGCGATCGTGATCCGGGTGTGGTCGAGGGTGGCCAGCGCGGTGCGCAGGCCGGTGCCCGGCTCACCGATCATCCGATCGCCGGGCAACCGGACGTTGTCGAAGTACACCTCTCGGGTCGGCGAACCCTTGATCCCCAGCTTTTTCTCCGGCGCCCCGAACGAGACTCCAGCGTCATCGATCTCGACCACGAACGCGGAGATCCCACGGGAGCCCTGATCCGGGTCGGTGACCGCCATGGTCGTGTAGTACTTCGACTCGCCCGCGTTGGTGATCCACCGCTTGACCCCGTTGAGCACCCAGTCATCGCCGTCGCGCACTGCGCGGGTCCGCATCGCGGCGGCGTCGGAGCCGGCCTCCGGCTCGGACAGCGCGTAGGAGAACATCGCCTCGCCGGTCGCCACCGGGCTGAGATAGCGCTTCTTGAGATCTTCCGCGCCGACCAGCAGCAGCGGCATCGTGCCGAGCTTGTTCACCGCCGGCACCAGCGAGGTCGCCGCGCACGCCCGGGCCACTTCCTCGATCACGATCACGGTGGCCAGCGCGTCGGCACCTACCCCGCCGTACTGCTCGGGGATGTGCGGAGCGTGGAAATCGGTCTCCCGCAACGCCTGGTAGGACGCCTGCGGGAACTGGCCGGTCTCGTCGGCCTCCGCGGCGTTCGGCGCGATCCGCTTCTCAGCGATCTCCCGGATGGTCTCCCGCAACGTCTGGTACTCGTCGGGAAGCTGGTACAGGTCGAAGTCAGTCACGCCTTTGATGGTATGACAGTGGATCGCAATGTGGGCGTTCCGGCGTTATGCGCAGGCCAGCGACCGGATCCGAGTTCGGTAGCATTCCCCGGCAACGTTGGGCTTTGGAAGGACAACCCGCTGTGAGCATCCGCGTAACCGTGATCGGCACCGGCTATCTCGGTGCGACTCACGCTGCCGCCATGGCCGAACTCGGCTACGACGTGATCGGGATCGACGTCGAGCCGGAGAAGATCGCCGAGCTCAGCGCCGGGCGGGTGCCGTTCTACGAGCCCGGTCTCGATGAGCTGCTGGCCAAGCACGTGGCGAGCGGGCGGCTGCGGTTCACCACCGATTACGCCGAGGCGGGCTCGTTCGGTGACATCCACTTCATCTGCGTGGGCACGCCGCAGCTCAAGGGCGAGTTTGCCGCCGACATGCGCTACGTCGACTCTTCGATCGAGATGCTCGCGCCACACCTGACCCGACCGTGCCTGGTGGTGGGCAAGTCCACGGTCCCGGTGGGCACCGCGGCCCGGGTGGCCGACCGGCTGACCGCGCTCGCTCCGGCCGGATCGGACGCGGAGCTGGCCTGGAATCCGGAGTTCCTGCGGGAGGGGTTCGCGGTCGAGGACACGCTGCGGCCGAACCGGCTGGTGATCGGGGTCACCTCGGAGCGCGCCGAGCAGGTGCTGCGCGAGGTGTACGCGCCACTACTGGACGCCGGAGTGCCCCTAGTGGTCACCGACCTACCCACGTCGGAGCTGGTCAAGGCATCCGCGAACGCGTTCCTGGCTACCAAGATCTCGTTCATCAACGCGATGGCCGAGGTCTGCGAGGCGGCCGGCGCGGATGTCACACTGCTAGCCAAGGCGCTGTCGTACGACGACCGGATCGGCGGCAAGTTCCTTGGTGCCGGCCTCGGCTTCGGCGGCGGCTGCCTGCCCAAGGACATCCGGGCGTTCATGGCCAGGGCCGGGGAGCTCGGTGCCGATCAGGCGCTCACGTTCCTGCGCGAGGTCGATGCGATCAACATGCGGCGCCGGGCGCGGGTGGTCGAGCTGGCCCGCGAGCAATGCAACGGCTCGTTCCTCGGCCGCCGGATCGCGGTGCTCGGCGCGGCGTTCAAGCCGGACTCGGACGACATCCGAGACTCGCCGGCGCTGAACGTGGCCGCGCAGATCCAGCTGCAGGGCGGGGACGTGAGCGTGTACGACCCCAAGGCGATGGACAACGCGCGCAAGGCGTACCCGTCGCTGACCTACGTCGATAGCGCGGCCGAGGCCTGCCGGGGCGCGCACCTGGTGCTGCACCTGACCGAGTGGGCCGAGTTCCGTGCGATGGATCCGGCCACACTCGGCGAGGTGGTCGCCGAGCGGAAGATCGTGGACGGTCGGAACGCGCTCGACCTGGCGCAGTGGCGGGCCGCCGGCTGGACCTACCGCGCGCTCGGTCGCCCCTAGGGTCTCGTTCCTAGTCGCGCTCGGCTGCGGATTGGCCGCCGGCCTTGCGGCGGACCGTCTCGCCCTTGGCCTTGGCCACCGCGTTGAGATCGGCCTGGAACGCGATCACCCGGGCGCGCAGCTCCGCATCCGCGGCGGCCAGGATCCGCACTGCGAGCAATCCGGCGTTGCGCGCGGCGCCGATCGCCACGGTCGCGACCGGCACTCCGGCCGGCATCTGCACGATCGACAGCAGCGAGTCCAGCCCATCCAGGGTGCGCAGCGGCACCGGCACCCCGATCACCGGAAGCGGCGTGGCGGCCGCAAGCATGCCGGGCAGGTGCGCGGCACCACCGGCGCCGGCGATCAGCACCCGCAGCCCGCGGTCGGCGGCCGCCTCGGCGTAGTCGAGCATCTCCCGCGGCATCCGGTGGGCCGAGATCACGTCGACCTCGCACGCGATGTCGAACTCGGCGAGCGCAGCGACCGCATCCTCCATCACCGGCCAGTCAGAGTCCGATCCCATCACCACGCCGACCAGCGGCTCAGCCATCGATCGCTCCAGACAGGTAGTCGGCCGCATGCCGGGCCCGGTCCCGAAGCTGGGCCGGATCCGATCCGGTCACCGTCACGTGCCCGATCTTGCGGCCCGGCCGGACCTGCTTGCCGTACATGTGAATCCTCAGCCCCGGGTCCCTGGCCATGCAATGCAGGTACCGCCGGTAGACGTCGGGATCCGCACCGCCCAGCACGTTCACCATCACCGCGGCCGGCGCGGTGGCCTGCGGTGCCCCGAGCGGCAGGTCGAGCACCGCGCGCAGGTGCTGCTCGAACTGGCTCGTGATCGCACCGTCGATGGTCCAGTGACCGGAGTTGTGCGGCCGCATCGCCAGCTCGTTGACCAGCAAGCCGTCGGCGGTTTCGAACATCTCCACCGCGAGCAGCCCGGTCACGCCGAGCTCGACCGCGATCGCCAGCGCGATCTGGGTGGCCCGCGCGGCCCGGGCCGGGGAAAGCCCGGGAGCCGGCGCCAGCACCTCGCGGCAGACCCCGTCCTGCTGCACGGTCTGCACCACCGGGTAGGTCGCCACCTGTCCGTGCGGGGATCGGGCCACCAGCACGGCCAGCTCACGGGTGAACTCCACCCGCTCCTCCGCGAGCAGCGCCGTGCCGCGTTGCGCCGATGCGACCAGCACCGGCTCGGCCTCGGCAGGCGAGTCGGCCAGCCATACTCCCTTGCCGTCATAGCCACCGCGGGCGGTCTTCAGCACGACCGGCCAACCACCCAGCTCGGCGGCGAAACCGGCCAGCTCCGCAATCTCGCCGATCGGCCGCCACCGCGGCATCGGGATCCCGGGCACGGCCGCCAGCCTGGTCCGCATCGCGAGCTTGTCCTGGGCGTGCACGAGCGCCTCCGGGCCTGGCCGGGCCGCGATTCCGGATTCGGCCAGCCGGCGCAGATGCTCGGTCGGCACGTGCTCGTGATCGAACGTGAGGACGGTGCTGCCGGTCGCGACCGCGCGCAACGCGTCGAAGTCCCGGTAGTCGCCGAGCTCGACATCGCTAGTCACCTGGGCGGCCGAGTCGTCCGGCCGATCGGCCAGCAGTCGCAGCCTGATCCCCAGCGGGATGGCGGCCTGCTGCATCATCCGGGCCAGCTGACCGCCGCCGATCAGCGCAACTACCGGGAACGTCACAGGTCGGAACCCTAGCCGTTTCGGCCGGCCGTACCCGCCGCCCGCCGCCCGCCGCCCGCCGGCACCGACCCTAGAGCCCGAGCTCCCTGGCGATGAGCATCCGCTGTACCTCGGAGGTGCCCTCGCCGATCTCGAGCACCTTGGCGTCCCGCCACATCCGGGCCACCGGGAACTCGTTCATGAATCCGTAGCCACCGTGGATCTGGGTGGCATCGCGAGCGTTGTCGACCGCCACCTCGGAGCAGTAGAGCTTCGCGATGGCCGACTCGCGCTTGAACGGTTCGCCGCGGACCATCAGCTCGGCGGCCCGATACCAGGCAAGCCGAGCGGTGTGCGCGCGCATCTCCATGTCGGCGAGCTTGAACTGGATCGCCTGGTTCGCTCCGATCGGCCGGCCGAACGCCTGCCGCTCGTGCGCATACCGTAGCGACTCCTCCAGGCATCCCGCCGCCAGCCCGGTGGCCAGCGCGGCGATCGCGATCCGGCCCTCGTCCAGGATCGACAGGAACTGCGCATAGCCTCGGCCGACCTCACCGAGCAGGTTGGCCTGCGGCACCCGGCAGTCGGTGAATGCCAGCTCCCTGGTGTCCGAGGCGCACCAGCCCACCTTGGAGTACTCCCTGGACACGGTGAACCCGGGCGTGCCGGCCGGCACGATGATGGTCGAGATCTCCTTCTCGCCGTCCGAGCTCTGCCCGGTCACCGCCGCCACGGTCACCAGACCGGTGAGCTCGGTTCCGCCATTGGTGATGAACGACTTGGTGCCGTTGATCACCCACTTGCCACCGTCGAGCCGGGCCGTGGTCCTGGTCGATCCGGCGTCCGACCCGGAGCCGGGCTCGGTCAGCCCGAACGCGCCGAGCAGCTCGCCACTACACAGCCTGGGCAGCCACTCCTGCTTCTGCTCCTCGGTGCCGAACCGGTAGATCGGCATCGAGCCGAGCGAGACCGCGGCCTCCAGCGTGATCGCCATCGAGGAGTCAATCCGAGCCAGCTCCTCGATCGCCAGGCACAGCGCCAGGTAGTCCCCGCCCATCCCGCCGTACTCCTCGGGGAACGGCAACCCGAACAGACCGAGCTGGCCCATCTGGCGGACGATGTCGACCGGGAACTCCGACCGTTCGTAGAACTCGCCGATCTGTGGCGCGACCACGTCCTTGGCGAACTCCGCCACGGTCTTGCGAAGGGTCTCGTGCTCGTCATCGAGCCGGTAGTCCAGCACGTCAATCTCCCGATGATCTTGGCTGAACGATCGCGCACCGCGTGGGCGCGACGCGTCATATTACAGCGTACGCGCAGTCGGGCGGTCAGGCGTAACAAGTCTGGATTGTGAACGGGCAAGCACGCAGCGCCAGGTACCCTGGTGCGCGATGGCTCTCAAACGACTAGCGCGTGGCGGGCAGGACATCTTCCGATTCCTGCTCGCTCTGTACTATCAGCTCGACCATCTGGTCAGAGAGCTGATGAAGTTCGGCACCGTGGGCGCGTTCGCCTACGTGATCGACACCGGGCTTTACAACATCCTGCGGGCGACGGTGCTCGAGGACAAGACGATTACCGCAAAGGTGATCTCGGTGTCCGCGGCCACCTTGTTCGCGTTCTTCGGCAACCGGCACTGGACCTTCCGGCACCGCCCCGATCCCGGCATAGCACGCGGTTTCGGAGTGTTCGCGCTGCTCAACGGCGTGGGCCTGGTCATCACCGTGATCCCGCTGTGGATCAGCCACTACCTGCTCGGGATGACCTCGCTGCTCGCCGACAATATCTCGACCAACATCATCGGCACCGGGCTGGCCACCACGTTCCGGTTCTGGTCCTACCGCAAATGGGTGTTCCTGGCGCCCCCGGTGCAGATCGCACCGGTCCCGGTCGCGCCGCCGGTGCCCAGCGTGCAGCCCGCCGCGATTGTGCTTCCGCCGCAGCCGAACGCTCCGGACGCGGCCGTGCTCACACCGGAGTCGAGACCTCTTCGGCGGCGGTAAGAAAGATCGAGAACACCGGCGGGCGGTGTTGCACCAGTTCCAGCCGGCCGCCGTCGGCCTCGGCGAGCTCGCGCGCCACGGCAAGGCCGAGACCGGTGCCCGAACCACCGCTCACGGTCCGGTCGAACACCCGGTTGCCCAGCTCCCCCGGAATGCCGCTGCCCTCGTCGGCCACCTTGATCGCTACCCAGTCGCCGGCCTTCGTCGTGGTCACCACGACCGTGCCGGCGCCGTGGACCAGCGCGTTCTCCAGCAGGGTGGCCAGCACCTGACCGATCCCACCCGGCGAGGCCAGGCCGACCAGCCCGCGCTCGCCCTCGACCAGCACGGCGCGGCCCTGGCTGCCAAAGGCCAACCGCCACTCCCTGACCTGCTGGCGCACCACCCGGTCGATGGACATCCGCACTCCGGCGCCGTCGGCCCGGTCCCGCCCGCCGCGGCGCAGCACCCGCTGGACCACATCGGTGAGCCGTTCAACCTGCACCAGCGCGGTGCTCGCCTCCTCCTTCACCACGCCCAGGTCGTCGGTTTCGATGATCTCCTCGAGCCGCATCGACAGCGCGGTCAGCGGAGTCCGCAGCTGGTGCGAGGCATCGGCGGCGAAGTGTCGCTCGGCGGCGAGCATCCGGGAGATCCGGGCCGCGCTGGTCTCCAGCACGTTGGCCACCCGATCGAGCTCGCCGACCCCGTAGGCCCGATGCGCCGGCGGGTCGCCCAGCCCGATCCGTTCGGCCATCTCGGCCAGGTCCACCATCGGCTCGGCCAGCCGGTTGGCGGTCACCACGGTCAGCCCGATCGCCACCGCCATCGCGAACACCGCCGCTGCGGTGATCAGCAGCCGGACCTGCAGGATGTCGCTGGCCAGCGCGGCCCGGGACTGCTCGACGATGACGACCCAGCCGTTCTCGCTGACCCGCTGGTCGACCAGGGCGTAGTCGGCCGGCGGACGGCTGCCGAACCTGACGATGCGTAAGTCGTCGCCGACCTCGGTGGGCAGCCGGCCGCGCGGCCGCTCCTGCACCTCGACGTAGCGGTTACGGGACGCGATCTGCTCGATCCTGGCCCGGCTCGGCAGCAGCCCGTGATCCAGCCAGAAGTCCACGGTCTCGGAGATCCGGGTGGACTCGGCCCGGACGTTCTCCATCGCCCGCTGCTCGAGTGCGTACTGGGCGCCGATCGCGAGCGGGATCCCGAACAGGGCGAGCACGATCCCGACCACGGTGAGGGTCGAACCGACCAGCCGCCGCCGCATCGCCGGCTACCCCACCTCGAAGCGGAAGCCGACGCCCCGCACCGTGGTGATGTACTTCGGCTTGGATGCCTCGTCGCCGAGCTTGCGGCGCAGCCAGGACACGTGCATGTCCAGCGTCTTGGTCGAGTTCCACCAGGTGGTGTTCCAGACGTCGCGCATCAGCTGGTCGCGCGACACCACCCGGCCGGCGTTGCGCACCAGCACCCGGAGCAGGTCGAACTCCTTCGCGGTCAACTGCAGCTCGTCACCACCCAGCCAGGCCCGCCGGGACTCGGCGTCCACCCGCAGGTCCTGGACCTCCTGGATCGACTCGATGCTGCCGCGGCGCAGCAGCGCCCGGATCCTGGCCAGCAGCTCGGCCAGCCGGAACGGCTTGGTGACGTAGTCGTCCGCACCGGCGTCCAGGCTGATCACGGTGTCCACTTCTTCGGCCCGGGCGGTCAGCATCAGGATGGGCAACCCGATCCCCTCGGCCCGTAGCGCCCGGCACACCTCGACCCCGTCCAGCCGAGGCAGGCCGAGATCCAGGATCAGCAGGTCGAACGGGTCGACCCGGGCCAGCGCCAGCGTGGCCAGCCCGTCGTCGCGGGCCTCGACGTCGTATCCCTCCCGGCGAAGAGCGCGCGCCAGCGGCTCGGCGATCGCCTGATCGTCCTCGGCGAGCAGAACCCTGGTCATGGGGTGATGGTACGGCGCGACCAGCGCATTTGGGACCGATCGGGATTCAGCTGGGACGTGTCCGGCATAAGATCGAGACTACGACGGATCCGTCCCATCGCCTCTGCCGGCCCGGACATCCCTGGCTAGACCGGCGTGACGCCGTGCCGGCGGCGGGAGAACCCGCGGTCCTTGGTCCGGTAGAGCCGGAACCGTTTTACTAGCTCGGCACGCAGCTCCTCGGGCGCCACGATCGCGTCGACCACCAGTTCCGACGCGAGCCGGACGATGTCGATGTCCACGTCGTACTCGGTCCGCTTGGCCGCGACGTAGTCGGCGCGCTCGGTCTCGTCCTCGATCGCGGCAATCTTGTTGGCGTAGACCGCGTTGACCGCGGCCTCGGCGCCCATCACCGCGATCTTCGCGGTGGGTAGCGCCAGCGTGCAGTCCGGGTCGAAGCCGGGCCCAGCCATCGCGTAGAGGCCAGCGCCGTAGGCCTTGCGGACCACGACGCAGATCTTCGGCACGGTGGCCTCGGACACCGCACTGATCATCTTGGCGCCGTGCCGGATGATGCCCTGCTTCTCCACCGCCGAGCCGACCATGAAACCCGGCACGTCCGCGAGGAACAGCAGCGGCACGTTGAACGCGTCGCAGAGCTGGATGAACCGGGTGGCCTTGTCGGCCGAGTCGACGAACAGCACGCCGCCCTTGAACATCGAGTTGTTCGCGACCACGCCGATGACTTCGCCGTTCAGCCGGCCGAACCCGACCGTGAGCTCGCGCGCCCACAGCGCCTGGATCTCCAGGAACGATCCCTCGTCCACGATTCCGCGCAGGTAGCGACGCATGTCGAAGGCCTGCCGCTCGCTGGCCGGCACCAGAGCGGCCAGGTCGATCTTGGCCGACGGGTCGTTCGGCTGAGCCGCCGGCGGCTCACCCTGCCAGTTCGACGGCAGGTAGGACAGGTAGCTGCGGACCGTGTCCAGCGCCTCCTGCTCGGTGCTGACCAGGAAGTGGCCCACGCCGGACTCGGCGCAGTGCACCCGGGCACCGCCCATCTCCTCCAGCGTGGTCTTCTCTCCGGTCACCATCTCGACCATCCGGTCCGAGCCGAGATACATCGAGGCGTTGCCCTCGACCATCACGACCACGTCGCAGAACGCCGGAATGTAGGCACCACCGGCGGCGCTCGGCCCGAACAGCGCGCACACCTGGGGAACCGAACCCGAGGCCCGGACCTGGTTCCAGAAGATCCGGCCGGCCCCGCGCCGGCCAGGGAACAAGTCCACCTGGTCGGTGATCCGCGCGCCGGCCGAGTCGACCAGGTAGACCATCGGGACACCGGTACGGTATGCCATCTCGATGATCCGGATGATCTTTTCGACGGTACGCGCTCCCCACGACCCGGCTTTGACCGTGGAGTCGTTGGCCATCAGCGCCACCGGACGGCCGTCCACTGTCGCGGTGCCGGTCACCACCCCGTCGGCGGGCAGGTCGCCGGCCGTCACGTTGCCGAGCTGGCTGTCCTCGACGAACGAGCCGTCGTCCACCAGCAGCGCGATCCGCTCCCTGGCGAACAGCTTGCCGCGCTTGGCATTCGCCTCGTGGTACTTCCGGGCGCCACCGGCGACGACCTGCTCGCGCAACTCCGCCACCGGCGGATGCTGCGGCATCGGGTTGTGCTGAGCCGGGCTGTCGATGGGCTGGCCACTCTCGGTCACGAGGGCGGAGCATATCCGCGCGCATCGGGTACCGCCCGTTCGGCGTACGAAATGACGCCTACGCGCTGCCTACCTTGGTCACGTGGATGTTGATGCCGCGGCCGCCGCCCGTGCCGGGGATCACTCCTTCTTCGGTCACCCACGCGGGCTGGCCACCCTGTTCATGACCGAGATGTGGGAGCGCTTCAGCTTCTACGGCATGCGTGCGCTGCTCGTGCTGTTCATGGCGGCCCCGCAGGACAAGGGCGGGCTCGGCCTCGATCCGCTGACCGCGGCCGGGGTCTACAGCATCTACAACGCCATGGTCTACATGATGTCCATGCCCGGCGGCTGGGTGGCCGACCGGCTGTGGGGGGCACGGCGCGCGGTGCTGATCGGCGGCATCGTCATCGCCGCCGGGCACTTCGTGATGGCCGTACCGGTGACCTGGTTCTTCTGGCTCGGCCTGCTGCTCATCGTGCTCGGCACCGGGCTGCTCAAACCGAACATGTCGACCATGGTGGGCGACCTGTACGGGGAGCACGACACCCGCCGCGACGCCGGCTTCTCGCTGTTCTACCTCGGCATCAACCTGGGCGCGTTCCTGGCCCCGATCGTCTGCGGCTACCTCGGCGAGAACATCGACTGGCACCTGGGCTTCGGTGCGGCCGGAGTCGGGATGACGATCGGGCTGATCCAGTACGTGCTGGGGCGCCGGCACATCGCCGGGCTCGGCGAGCTGCCCAAACAACCCGCCACGGCGGCGGAGCGGACCCGGACGTTCCGCAACGCCGCGATCTGGCTCGGCGCCGCGGTGGTGGTTTTCGGGGTGGACGCGCTGCTGGGCAACCTGCGGCTCAGCCACGTCATCAACATCCTGACCGTGCTGGCGATCGCGGTGCCGGTGGCGTACTTCGCGATGATCTACAAAGCTCGCGGGCTGACCGGGGTGGAGCGCAGCCGGATGTCCGCGTTCGTCTGGATCTTCCTGGCCGCCACCCTGTTCTGGATGATCTACGACCAGGCCGGCGGGCTGCTCAACCTGTTCGTGAACGACAAGGTGGACCGCACCATCCTGGGCTGGGAGATGCCGACCAGCTGGTTCCAGTCGATCCCGGCCCTGTTCGTGGTGCTGCTCGCGCCGGTGTTCGCCGCGTTGTGGCTGCGGATGGGCGAGCGTCAGCCGCACACCGCGGTCAAGTTCGCGCTCGGTCTGATCGCGATCGGCGCCTCGTTCGCGGTGATGGCGGCGGCCGCCAGGGCCGCATCCGGCGGCGCCCTGATCTCGCCGCTCTGGCTGGCCGCGGTGTTCCTGGTCCAGACCGTGGCCGAGCTGCTGCTCAGCCCGGTCGGCTTGAGCGCGTCCACCAAGCTGGCCCCGCACCGCTTCGTCGGGCAGGTGATGGGGCTGTGGTTCCTGGCCACCGCAACCGGGAACGCGCTGGCCGCGCAGGTGACGAAGCTGCACGCGGCGGTGCCCGACGCGCTGTACTACGCCCTGCTCGGTGCTGCCGCGGTGCTGGCCGGGATCGCGTTCCTGTCGTTCCGGCGCCGGATGGCCGAGCTGATGGCCGGGGTGGACTTACACCGCCGGGTCGCGTGCGGTAGGCATGGCGGATGGCCGCGCCTTCACCTGCCCCGGATCGCCGTGAGCTGACCGACGCCGCCGGTCGTACCGTCCTCAGCTTCGTTCCGAGCACCACCGGTCCGCAGCCGTGGGTGACCGAGCCGCAAGTCCCGGACGGGGTGCGGATCGACGAGGCCGTTCCGGTCGTGCTGCGCGAGCTGCCCGGCTGGATCGTGGACGGCAACGAGCCGCTCGTCCGCGCGCTGATCGAGGCGGGTGCACGGCGCCGCCGCCAGGCTTCGGTGATGATGTACGACCTGGTCGAGTCGCCGCCGCCGGCCGACTGGGCGGAGCCGCCGCTGCCGCCCGGGCTCAGCTACACCCCGATCGGCGACGAGATGGAGGCGATGTACCGCGCCTACGTCGACGCGTATCCGCCGGGCCACCCGGACTCCCACGGTGACAAGGTCCGCCACGAGTTCGAGACCGAGCTGCTGCCGCTGATCCGCGGGGAACACCTCGGCCCGATGCTGCCGGCCAGCGGCTGGGTCGTAGACGAAGCCGTGCCCGGCACGGCGGTCGCGGTGGTCGTGATCAACGACTGGCCGGATGAGGGGCCGTGGGTCAGCGAGGTGTTCCGAATCCCGGACCCGCGCTACGCCGGTATCGGTACCGCCCTGCTGCGCCGCGCGCTCTGGCAGGCGGCCGAGGCCGGGCTCCGGACGGTCGGGCTCGCGGTCACGACCGGCAACCCGGCCGAGCGGGTGTACACCAAGATCGGCTTCCAGGTCACGTCGACGGCGCTGAACTGCGTAATCCCGGGCTGACCCGGCACCCGATCGGCGTAGCGCACTGCCGGGGTCGTGAATCCCGCAGGTAGCGTCGGACTCGCCGTCCCGTCCCAGGCGGCTGCCATCGACGCGGGCCGGGCAGCAGCGCATGGCCCCCGCGCGACGACCGCCGGGAGGGACGAGGATGCGCGATCTGCAGACGGTGATCCTGGCGGCCGGTCTCGGCACCCGGCTCGGCCGGCCGTTCCCCAAACCGCTCACGCCGTTGATCAGCGGGCAGACCATCATGGAACGGCAGGTAGCCAGCCTGCGCACGGCGTTCGGCGAGGACCTGCGGATCATGTTCGTGGTCGGGTTCAAGATGAACCTGATCATGGAAGCGTTCCCGGACGGGATGTACGTCTACAACGAGGTCTACGACCAGACCAACACCTCGAAAAGCCTGCTCAAGGCGCTCCGGCTGAGCGCCGACCAGTCCGACGTGCTGTGGCTCAACGGCGATGTCGTGTTCGACGGCCAACTGCTGGAGACGGTCAAGCCGCTGATCGCGGCCGAGCGCAGCTTCGTCTGCGTGAACACCGCGCAGGTGGGCGCCGAGGAGATCAAATACACCGTGAACGGCCACGGCCACATCAGCGAGCTGTCCAAGTGGGTCATCGAACCGCTCGGCGAGGCGATCGGGATCAACTTCGTCACCGCGCAAGACAAGGCGACGCTGGTCAAGCACCTCGATCGGTGCGAGGAGCAGGACTACTTCGAGCGGGGCCTGGAGACCGCGATCGCCGAGGACGGGCTGCGGCTGCACCCGGTCGACATCTCCCGGCACTTTGCGGTCGAGGTCGACTTCGAGGCCGACCTGGACCGCGCCAACCAGGCCCTCTAGCACTGGGGCGCGCTCTGGCGCGGCTCGCCCTCCGGCGGAGGCGCCCTCCGCGCGCCAACTTCCACGCACAGTTGATCGATCAAGTGTCACGACACGCGAAGACACGCCGCCGAAATCGCCAGAATGTGTCCGTTGATCGATCAACTTCGTGACGGAGGGGCGGGACGGGGCTCGAGCGCCACGCGTCGTCGGACTGCTGGCCCTCGTTAGTAGCCGGTGACCGGGTCGTCCAGCGGGGTGCGCCGGGTGCGCGGTCCGGCCCGTAGCACCTGCGAGGGCAGCTTACGGCCGACCAGCTGCTCGGCCTCCGCCGCTGCCGCGATCATCGCGTCCAGGTCGATGCCGGTGGCCACGCCCATGTCCTCCACCATGTGCACCAGCTCCTCGGTGGCGATGTTGCCGGTGGCGCCCGGTGCGTACGGGCAGCCGCCCAGCCCGCCGACCGAGGCGTCGAAGTCGCTCACGCCGAGCTGCAGCGCCGCGAGCACGTTGGCCAGGCCGGTCCCGCGGGTGTTGTGGAAGTGCAGGTTCAGCGCGAGCTCGGGATGCCGCATCCGGGTCTCGCCGACCAGCTGGGTGACCCGGGACGGGGTGGCCATCCCGGTGGTGTCGCCGTACGAGATGCCGTCCGCGCCGTCGGCCAGTGCCCGGTCCACCACCCAGTGCACCCGTTCCGGCGGCACCTCGCCCTCGTACGGGCAGCCGAACGCGGTCGACACGATCACCTGGCAGGTCGCGCCGCGCTCGTGGGCGAGCGCGAGCAGCGCGGCGATGTCGTCCAGCGACTCGGCGGTAGATCGGTTGACGTTCTTGCGGTTGTGCGTGTCCGAGGCCGAGACGACCGCCTCGATCTCGGTAAAGCCGGCGTCGAGCGCGCGCTGGGCGCCGCGCAGGTTCGGGACCAGCGCCGAATACCGCACCGCGGCGTTGCGGTCGATCCCGGACCAGACCGCATCCGCGTCGGCCATCTGCGGGATCGCCTTCGGGTGCACGAACGACACCGCCTCGATCCGGCCCACCCCGGTGCCGGACAGCGCGTTGATCAGCGCCACCTTGGCCTCGGTCGGGACCGGGTCCTCGTTCTGCAGACCGTCCCGCGGGCCGACCTCGCGCAACGACAGCGCGGCAGGCAGGTCAGACACCGTTAGGCCGGGTCGGGTGGGTCTTCGACGGCCCGGACCGGCGCCCAGACGCCGCCCAGCTGCGTTGTCGTCGTCGCCGATAGCTCCACTATCGACTCCTCCTTCGCCTTGCCGGACGGCGTCTGAATCGCCGTCCACCTCCGCCAAGACCTATCCGACACGGCCTACTCCCCCGGCCAGTCCGGCCGGCGCTTCTCGTTGAACGCGGCCACGCCTTCCCGCCGATCGCCGGAGAACGCGGTAGCCCGCCAGGCTGCGTCTTCGATGTCCAGCCCGGCGGCCAGCGACCCGTCCAGGCCGAGCCGCAGCGCGCGCTTGGCGTTGCGTACCCCGACCGGAGAGTTCGCCGCGATCGTCGCGGCCAGCTCGAGCGCGGCCGGGCCGGCCTGCCCGGCCGGGACCAGCCGGTCGACCAGGCCGAGGCTGGCCGCCTCGGCGGCCTCGAGCCGGCGGCCGGTGAAGATCAGGTCGGCCGCCTTGGAATAGCCCACCCGGCGCGCCAGCAGCTGGGTCCCGCCGCCGCCCGGGATCACCCCGACGGTGACCTCGGGCAACCCGACGACCGCGGTCTGGTCGGCCACGATCAGGTCGCAGGACAGCGCGAACTCGAATCCGCCGCCGAGTGCGAACCCGTGGACTGCGGCGATGGTGGGCATCGGCAGGCCGAGCACGCCGCCGAACGCGGCCCGGAAGACCGGTCGCTGCCGGCGCAGATCGTCGTCGGTGTAGGAGTTGCGCTCCTTCAGATCGGCCCCGACGCAGAACGCCCGCTCCGCCGCGGAGCTGAGCACGACCGCGCGGACCTCCCGATCGGCCGCAAGCTCGGCAGTCGCCGCGGCGATCTCGCCGGCCATCGCGGTGGACAGCGCGTTGTGCGCCTCCGGCCGGTCGAGCACGATCTCGGCTACCCGGTCATGCCGGCGCACGGCCAGATACTCGTACGTATCGCTCACCAAGCCGCCTCGCTTCGCTCGGCGGCTCGGCGAGCAAGGTCGCTCTGCCTCTTGGTTCGCTCGCTTCGCTCGCTCACGCCCCGAGGCTAGCTCAGGGTAGACGCGACGATCAGGAGCGGTCGTCGCGCTCGGCCGGCGGCCGGTCCTCGTCGTAGTCCGGCTGATCCATCCGGGCCGCGTCCGAGCGCCCGTAGTTGACCAGCTCGTACAGATCTCGCTGGACTTCCTCGACCCGCGGGATGTCGTGCAGGGTCAGCTGGCCGCGCTCCCCGGCGGACTCCACTACGAGCGTGCCACAGCCGAGCAACCGCTCCCAGAACGAGTGCGCGAACGCCACGTCGTTGATCCGGTTGAGCGGAACGTCGTGGCCGGAACGAGAGAACACCCCGGTCCTGATGATCAACCGCTTGTTCGTGATCACATAGGTGGTGAAGAACCACTGCGCGAACGGCCACAGCGCCCACTTGGCCACGATGACCAGCCAGACCACCGCAATCGCCAGCACCAGCCAGCGCTTCGCATCGCCGTCCGGCACGATCGCCGCCAGGAAGCCGGCGACCGCGCTGGTCAGCACCAGCACCAGCACCGGCGCGGCCAGGGCCTTCCAGTGCGGTCGCAGGGTGAGATGAACTTCCTCGTCTGTGCCTAGCAACCGGGTTGGGTATCCCATGACCGCCCCTATCCACCGACTGGGTAGAAATGCCGTCCGAATCCTGACACGTCAGCGTAGGCCGTGTCTCGTAGGTCTTGGTGGATGCGGGCGGCGATCCAGACGACGTCCGGCAAGGCGGAGGAGGAGCCGATAGTGGAGCTATCGGCGACGACGACAACGCCGCCGGTCGACGGGTGGGCGTCGATCCGCGCCGCCGAAGACCTACCAGACACGGCCAACATGCAGGACATCTCCCGCGCCAACAATTTGCTCGTCGGTTTCGTCGCCACCGGCCGGCCGGACCACCAGCTGGCCGTAGCGATCGACCCCGGTCGCGGTGCCGACCAGGTCCGGCTGGGCCGGCCGCTGGATCCGCACGTCCCGGCCGAGCGTGCCGCACCGGGCGAGGTAGTCGGCCCGCAGGCCGGACGGTTCCGGGTCGCCGCGGTCCGCGATCCAGGCCATGTACCGATGCGCAAGCCCGCGCAACACGGCGCGTAGCAGCGAGTCCCGGTCGACCTGTGCATCCTCCAGGGCCAGCGAGGTGGCCGCCGGCACCGGGAGCTCGTCCGCGCGCAGCGACACGTTCAGCCCGATCCCGACCACGGCGTCGTCGCCGGTCAGCTCGACCAGGATCCCGCCGAGCTTGCGCTGTGCCGGCCCGGCCAGCACGTCGTTCGGCCACTTGAGCGAGACCGCCAGATCGGGGGCCAACAGGCGCAACGCGTCCAGCACCGCAACCCCGGTCAGCAGCGGTAGCCAGCCCCGCTGCGGCGGCGGCACGGCATCGGCCGCCAGCAGTACCGAGAACGTGAGCCCAGACCTGGCCGGCGCGGTCCAGGCGCGGTCCAGCCGGCCGCGCCCTGCGGTCTGCTGCTCGGCCACCAGCACCAATCCCGGCAGTTGCCCGGATCGTGCGGCGGTGAGCAGGTCGGCGTTCGTGGACTCGGTGCTGGCCACCACGCGGACATCCCGCCACAACGCCGGGCCTGCCACGCCGGGCCGAGCCAGCAATGCCCGGCGCAGATCGGCCTCGCGCAGCGGCGGCCGGTCCAGATCGCGGAACGGGGATGTCACAGCAGCGGAGCCTACGTCGGTCGATACGCTGACGGCGCAGCGACGCGGCACGAGTGAGGGCGACATGACCGCAGGCGAGATCGACATCCACAGCACAGCCGGCAAGATCGCCGACCTGGATCTGCGCAACGACGAGGCGGTGCACGCCGGCTCGGCACGTGCGGTCGAGAAGCAGCACGCCAAGGGCAAGATGACCGCGCGGGAGCGGATCGAGGCATTGCTCGACCCTGGTTCGTTCATCGAGATGGACGAGCTGGCCAGGCACCGCTCCACGAACTTCGGGCTGGATACCACCCGGCCATACGGCGACGGGGTGGTCACCGGCTACGGCACCGTCGACGGTCGCGGCGTCTGCGTGTTCGCCCAGGACTTCACCGTGTTCGGCGGCTCGCTCGGCGAGGTGTTCGGCGAGAAGATCGTCAAGGTGATGGACCTGGCACTCAAGACCGGGTGCCCGATGATCGGTATCAACGACTCCGGTGGCGCCCGGATCCAGGAGGGCGTGGTCTCGCTCGGGCTGTACGGCGAGATCTTCTACCGCAACGTCATCTCGTCCGGGGTCATCCCGCAGATCTCGCTCATCATGGGTCCGTGCGCCGGCGGTGCGGTCTACTCCCCGGCGATCACCGACTTCACCATCATGGTCGACCAGACCTCGCACATGTTCATCACCGGCCCGGATGTCATCAAGACGGTGACCGGCGAGGACGTCGGGTTCGAGGAACTCGGTGGGGCGCGCACCCACAACACCAAGTCGGGCAACGCCCACCACATGGCCGCCGACGAGAAGGAGGCGATCGAGTGGGTCAAAGCGCTGGTCTCCTACCTGCCGAGCAACAACCTGTCCGACCCGCCGAGCTTCCCGACCGATGGCGAGCTCGAGATCACCGACGCCGACCGCGAGCTGGACACGCTGATCCCGGACTCCGCCAACCAGCCCTACGACATGCACCGGGTGATCGAGCACATCGTCGACGACGAGGAGTTCCTGGAGATCCAGCCGCTGTTCGCGCCGAACATCATCTGTGGGTTCGGTCGGGTGGAGGGGCATTCGGTCGGCGTCGTAGCGAACCAGCCGATGCAGTTTGCCGGCACGCTGGACATCGACGCGTCCGAGAAGGCGGCCAGGTTCGTCCGGTTCTGTGACGCGTTCAGCATCCCGGTGCTGACCTTTGTCGACGTCCCCGGCTTCCTGCCCGGCACCTCGCAGGAGTGGAACGGCATCATCCGCCGCGGCGCGAAGCTCATTTACGCCTACGCCGAAGCGACCGTGCCCAAGGTGACGGTGATCACGCGCAAGGCGTACGGCGGTGCCTACGACGTCATGGGCTCCAAGCACCTGCGTGCGGACATCAACCTCGCCTGGCCCACCGCCCAGATCGCGGTGATGGGCGCGCAAGGCGCGGTCAACATCCTCTACCGCCGCGAACTGGCCGACGCGCCCGACCCGGAGGCGATGCGCGCGCAGCTCATCACCGACTACGAGGACACGCTGGCCAATCCCTATGTCGCGGCCGAGCGCGGCTACGTGGACTCGGTCATCCCGCCGTCCTACACCCGCAGCTACGTGATCCGTGCGCTGCGGGCGCTACGGACCAAGCGGGAGACGCTGCCGCCGAAGAAGCACGGCAACATCCCGCTGTAGTCCGGGCCCGACCCCGCTTACGTCCGAGCCGGTCGACACTGGCCCGCGCCGGTCGGCGCGGGCCCGAGCCGGGTCCGCGTACCGGACCGGTCGCCGGCGAGCCGCGTTCACCACGGCGGCGCCGCTGTCGATCAGGGTCAGGCCGAGGCCGACCAGGATCGGCACGATGCCGCTTCCGGTGTCCGGCAGGTCGTCATCTGGCCCGTCGGCGGGCGGCCTGGTGGGCGTTGGCGTCAT
>JAKEEW010000920.1 GCA_022616375.1 Sporichthyaceae bacterium | reverse complement strand
TGTCGGTCGCGACGAACGCGAATGTCGGGGTGCGGAACGCGACGCCCGGCGCCTGGCCGGAGACCAGCGACCCGACCGGCACGGGCTGGCTCCAGTGCTTACCACAGTCGGTGGAGCGAACGATGCTGATCGTGCTGGTCGTGTCCGACCCACCGGCGAACGTCCGGTACGCGACGTAGACCGTGCCGTCCGACCCGACCGCGATGTCGGAGCCTTGATTCAGCCGGGTCCCGTCTGGGCTGCCACTGGTGATGACCCGCGGGTTGGAGAAGCTGGCACCACCGTTGGTCGATCGGGCAAAGACGATCGGCCCGCTGCCGTTGACGCCGTGGAATGGTGTGTGGGTGACGTAGACGTTGCCGGCGCAGGGGCTGGCGCCCGGCGCATTGGTGTCGATCTCCATCCAGTTCTTGTCCACGAACGTGCCCGCGATGCCGAACGGCTGGTTCGGCGAAACGGCGAAGCCGACCGAACCGCGGTCCACGATCGTGGTTCCGGCGTAGCTGAAGTGTGGCGGCAACCCGGCGCTGGTGGTCGTGCTCGCGGTCGCCGCAGTGCCTGGCGTGAAGGCGAACTTCGCCACGTACACCACGGTGTCCACCGGGCGGTCCGGTTGGTCGAAGTTGCGGTTGAACGCGATCCCAGCCACGTAGAGATTGCCGGCCGCATCGAAGCGGACCACCGGGTCCCCGGAGCCGTCGAGGTTACGCAGCGGCGAGGCCAGGCCGGCCGGCGAGGTGTCGGTCGGGAATCCCGGCACCATCGTGTTGTAGCCGTTCGGGAACGGCGGCGCACCGAACCAGGTGGTGCCGCCGTCGAACGACAGGTAGACGGGCATCCAGACGTCGGTGGTGTGCGGAACCATCCGATAGTCGTTGGCGCCCGCAGCCACGATGTCGCCGACCAGGCCGGTTACCGGCGAGGCGAGCGGACTGATCGAGATCGTGGTCTCGTTGGACTGCCGGTTCTGGGCGTCCTTGCTTGGTGTGACGTTCGCGAGCCCACCGTCGACGTTGTTGTTGTCGTCGGTCACCTTCGCGTCGACGCCGTCGGCGACGTGACCGGCTAACGCGGTGGGTGCGATGCCGAGGCTTAAGGCCAGGGCTGCGACTGCGAGCCCGGACAGCCCGGCACGAATCGATGCGCGCATCAGTGCCTCCATTCCGCGGCCTCGCCTGGCAACCTAGTAGCGCGATCCGGTACTGGCGACCCCTTGCCGCTACAGCGGCATGAACCGGCCGCCGTTGACGTCCAGCACGACCCCGGTGATGTAGCCGGCCGCCTCGCTGGCCAGGAACAGGATCGGTTCGACGATTTCGGACAGTTCCGGCATCCGGCGTAGCGGGATTGCGTCGAGCACCTCGCGCTGCCCGCCCGGATCCATCGCATCGAACATGCCCTGCAGCCGATCGGTGAGCACCAGACCGGGTGCCACGGCGTTCACCCGGACGCCGCGCGGCCCTACCTCCTTGGCCAGCCGTTTGGTCAGCCCGACGATGGCGGCCTTGGCGGCCGCGTAGGGTACGCCGGTGACCGGGGAGGGCTGCCGGCCGCCGATCGACGAGGTGTTCACGATCGCCCCACCGCCCGCCTCGATCAGGTAGGGCATCGCGGCCTGGCAGCACAGAAACGTGCCCTTGACGTTCACGTCCAGTACGAGATCGAGATCGGCCGGGGTGATGGCGTCGAGGTCACGAGGGGTGCCGAGCGATCCGCCGGCCAGGTTGACCAGCACGTGCGGCCCGCCAAGTCGATCGTGGATGTTGCGCATCGCCTTGGTCACCGCGACCGGATCCCGCACGTCCACGGTCCAGCCCTCGACCTGTCCGGTAGCGGTGGTGGAGGCGGTCGCCCGCAACTGCTCGACCGCCGGATCGACCCCGGCCAGGTCCACCACCGCGACGGCCGCGCCCTCGGCCCAGAACGCAGCGCAGGCTGCCCGCCCAATCCCACCCGCGGCTCCCGTGATCACCACCGTCCGACCACGGAAACGATCTCTGGTGCTCACCACCTGGCTCACTTCGTACTGTGCGGTTCTGCCGATGGCGTAACCCCGACTACGCCTCTCGTCTCACTCGTAGCC
>JAKEEW010000919.1 GCA_022616375.1 Sporichthyaceae bacterium | reverse complement strand
GGGTCCGCCGATTGGTCCCGGACCGCCCACCACAGGATCAGCATCGCGCCGAGCGCGCCGAGCCCGATCAGGACCGACCACCAGGTCGGCATGAACGAGTACCGATCGGCCCAGCCGGCGTCGACCAGCTCGTCGCGCAGCTCGCTTCGGCCAGCTCCCGGTGCCGAGGAGACGAAGTTGTAGATCGTGGTCCGGATCGCGTCCATTCCGAGGTTGGACTGCACGCCGGAGTAGCAGGTACCCCCCGAGCAGACGTTTGCCAGGTAGAGCCGGATGGCGATGAAGACCGGGATGAAGGAGCCGAAGTAGGCCGCGCCGGTGATCAGCTTGGCCCGGCGGCCGGCGGCCCGATCGGCCCGCCCGGTCACCGGGATGATCAACAGCGCGAGCGCCGCCACCGGAACCGCGGGAAACACCAGCACATACCGGAAGTTGGTGGTGACCCCGAGCAGCACGAGCACGGCCACCGCGACCACCGCGATGCGCCGCGATCCTTCCGCGACCAGCCTGGTCAGCCACAGCAGCAACGCGATCGAGCCGAAGATGGAGATCGCGGCGCCGTAGGTGGAGACCGGGTAGGCAGTCCACCCGTTGCGCGACTGCACCTGCGCCTGCACTCCCGTCGCGACGGCGAGCGTTGCGCCGACGGCGACCAGGGTGAGCGTGCGCCGGCTGGCCCGGACCAGACCACCGTCGGCGGCCCGCCACCGCAGGGATCGGACGAGTCCCAGGACCGTGCCGATCGCGCCGACGAGCAGCAGGGCCTTCAGTAAGGCCAGATAGAACGTGATCGGAGTGGAGGTCGCGACCGAGGCCTCGGTGAGGCTGTAGGCGGCAGTTCGGCGCTCGACCTCGGTGAGCACGTTCAGCCGGCCATGCTCGATCCGCCACGGGAGGCGATCCCACGACCACTCGATGAGCTTGGGGAACGATCCGTCGCTGACCGACGAGGTCCAGACGTACCAGTAGCGGTCGTCGGCCGTGATCGGAGCCGCGAGCACCGGCATGAGCACGAAGATCGCGCAAAAGATCGCGATTCCGGCTGCAGCCAGTTTGGCAACCCGTCGCCGGTTCCACTGGTTCGGCTTCCCGCCGTCGCCGGCTCGGTCGTCGACGCCGTCACCGGCCCGCTCGCTGCTGCCGGGCGCGTCGGCCGTATCGGCTGCGTCGGCTGCGTCGGCCTCGGGCCCGATGACGGGCGTTCCAGTGGACATGGAGGTACAGGGTAGTACTCGGGTCAGGGGAT
>JAKEEW010000163.1 GCA_022616375.1 Sporichthyaceae bacterium | reverse complement strand
GGGCTGCGCCGCCAACACCGGCGACGCACCGGGTCTGCAGGACCTGGCCGCCCGGCTGTGTGCCGACAACCCGGCCGGACAAGGGCGGGAGCGAACCTCCATCGTGCTGGCCTTTGCCAGCTCGGTCGCGGCCAGCGCGACGCCCGATCCCGGCGCCCGGGAGTATGAGCCGGTCCTGTCGTGACAGTCACGCCTCGCCGGTGCCCTCCCGCAGCCACCGGGCCGCCCGCGCGGCCCGATCCCGGAGCTCGGCGAGGTCGTCGCCCAGCACCGTGATGTGGCCGATCTCGGTGTCGGGTGTTGGCGCCGTGCCATAGAGATGCACCCTGGCCCCGGGCTCGGCGGCGAAAAGATGGTGCAGCCGCTCGTCGATGCCCATGCCGCCGGGCTGTCCACTGCGGACGATAGCGGTGACCACCGCGGGCGTGGCCATCGTGGTCTCGCCGAGCGGGTAGTCCAGCACCGCGCGCAGGTGCTGCTCGAACTGGGAGGTGCGGGCACCGGCCATGGTCCAGTACGCGCACCAGTGCGGCCGCATCACTACATCGTTCACCACGAATGGGCTGCCGTCGGGCTCGGCCAGCAGCACGGCCAGCACCCCCACCACGTCGAGCGCATCGGCGATCCGGATCGCGGCGTGCTGCATGGCGAGCGTGGCTTCGGGGTCCAGTCCCGGCGCCGGTGCCAGCACCTCGGCCCAACCGCTCGGGTTCGGCCTGGTTTCCACGATCGGGTACGCGGCGGCCTGTCCCCAGGGGGAGCGGGCCACCATGGCCGCCAGCTCGCGTCGTACCCTCAGCCCGGCCGGAGTTTGCACCGCTCCTGGGGGCGGCACCGCGAGGCCCAGGCCGGCCACCGCCGCCCGCGCCGCGTGCCGGTCGTGGGCATAACGCAGCGCCGTGGCGCCCGGGTAGACCGCCACGCCCTCGGCGGTCAGCGCATCGATGAGCGGCCCGGACACGTGGTCGGGGTCGACCGTGAGCACGTCGCAGCCCTCGGCGAAGGCGCGCAGCTCGGCCAGGTCGGGCTGAGCCGAGCCGGGGGAAGCGGTCGGGCCGGGGGAATGGGTCGG
>JAKEEW010000918.1 GCA_022616375.1 Sporichthyaceae bacterium | reverse complement strand
GTGCTAGCGGACACGGGGAAATCCGGGTAGGCGGACAGTTAGTGCCGGCCTGACGGACGTGGGTGTTCCGGGCCGGTGGTCACGAGATCTCCTAGACACTCCCAACATTCGTCAATGAACACGGCGCCCCTCCGGATGGGATTGGCTCTTGCTGCCAACGCAAACCAATCCGATCCGGAGGAGCTGTGACCAAGTCTGACAGGGAAGTCATGGAGATCTTGGAGGCGTACGACCTGACACGCTGCGCGCACTCAGCGGCGCAGTTGGCCGGGGTCGACGAGAAGACAGTCGCCCGTTATGTGGCGATCCGTGAGGCGGGCGGAAACCCGTTCACACAATCGAGGCGGGTGCGTTCGATCGACCCGTTCCTGCCCAAGGTGGAGGAGTGGGTCGACCAGTCGAAGGGCAAGATCCGCGCGGACAAGGTGCACGAGCGTCTGCTCGTGCTGGGTTACGGGGGTAACGAGCGCACCACGCGCCGGGCGGTGGCCGAGGTGAAGACGGCTTGGCGGGCCGGGCACCGGCGGGCCTACCGGCCGTGGATCCCCGAGCCGGGAATGTGGCTGCAGTTCGACTGGGGCGAGGGCCCGCGGGTGCGGGGCCGGCGGACCTGCCTGTTCTGCGCGTGGCTGGCCTGGTCACGGTTTCGGGTGGTGATCCCGACCTGGGACCAGACGCTGGGCACGCTGGTGTCCTGCATCGACACCACGCTGCGCCGGGTAGGCGGGGTCCCGACCTACCTGCTGACCGACAACCCCAAGACGGTGACCGTCGAGCACATCGCCGGCGTGCCGGTGCGGCACCCGGAGATCGTCGCGGCCGGGCGCCACTACGGGTGCACGGTCGAGACGTGCCAGCCCTACGACCCGGAGTCCAAGGGCGGCGCGGAGTGCACCGTCAAGGTAGCCAAGGCGGATCTGGTCCCGACCTCGGCGAACCTGCTGGACGACTACGGGGCGTTCGGCGAGCTCGTGGTGGCCTGCGAGCTGTTCAACGACCGGGTCAACCACCGGATCCACCGGGAGACCGCGGCGACGCCGGTCGAGCGGCTGGCGATCGAGCGCCGGCACCTGCACCTGCTGCCGGCCGAGCCCTATGCCCTGGCGCTGGGCGAGGAACGCACGGTCGACGAGTGCCAGACGATCCGGTTCGGGTCGGTGCGCTACTCCACCCCGCCCGGGCACGTCGAGACCCGGGTGTGGTGCCGGGTCGTGGGCGAGGAGTTGGCCATCGTGGCCCGCACGCCTACCGGCCTTCGTGAGATCGCTCGGCACCGGTTGTCCACCCCGGGCAACCCGAGCATCCTGGACGAGCACTACCCGGGCCACCCGGGCGGCAACCTGCCCCGGCCGCCGAAGATCCAGCCGCGCACGAAGGCGGAGGCCTCGTTCCTGGCCATCGGGCCGGGCGCGCATTCCTGGCTGGTCGAGGCCGCCGCGGCCGGCACGCCGCGGGTACGGGCGAAGATGGCCCGGGCGGTGGAACTGGCCGCGCTGGTCGGTACCGGGGCGGTCGATGAAGGGCTCGGCCTGGCCGCGATCAACGGCCGGTTCGACGACGACGACCTGCCATCCATCGTGGACCACCGTGCCCGGGTTGGCGAGCCCGGCCCGCTCGTGCGGGCCGACGAGACCCACTCCGCCCAGCACGGCACCAGCGGGTGGGGGAGGTTGGGCCAGTGAACCGCACCCACCCCGACGACAGCGACGACGTGGTGCTACTCGACCGCGACGACGCCGAGTACCTACGCGATCTGCTCGGCCGGGTCGAGGAATGGCTACGCCACGCCGGCTACGAGACCGTCGAGGACCTGGCCGAGTTCCTCAACACCCCGGGCAACGGCCGGCTGGCCGCGGCCGGCATGCTCGCCAGCCTCGGTGAAGGCGTCGCCTGGCTCAACCTGCGCCTGGCCGACAGCGGCAGGAGGCTGACCCGGTGAGCATGCCTGACCCGCCCCCGATCCCCGACGAGCTGGACCGGCTGCTGCGGCGCATGCGCCTGCCCCACCTGCGTCACAGCGCCCCGCACGTGCTGGCCACCGCCCGGGCCCAACGCTGGGACCCAGCCGAAGTGCTGCGGGTGCTCATCACCGACGAGGTGGCCGGCCGTGACGCGGCCACCCGCCGCACCCGGCGCACCAACGCCGCCTTCCCCACCGGCAAGACCTTCGCCACCTGGCGCCCCGACGAATCATCGATCTCCGAAGCGACCCAGAACGCGCTGTCCACCCTGGAATGGATCCACCGCCACGAGAATCTCGCCGTCACCGGGCCCTCCGTTATCAAGGGGATTCAGAGCAGCAGCTTCTGTCTCTACAACGACACGACACCGTTGTAGTTTCGGCTCGTTAAAGAAGTGTTAGCAGTGGGAGTTCTTCGACGATCGGAATGTCAGCGATGGCCTACAGTCTTGCGGTGGCACCGGCGGGCGAGCCGCGCACGTGGACCGTGCTCGATGGCGCCTACGCCACGGTGCTGCCGGTCGAGGACTGGCTGGACGCCCACCGGCCGCTGTGGTCGCCGAACACCGTGCGCGCCTACACGACCGCGTTGGCCCAGTGGTGGAGCTTCCTCGAACAGCGCGGCGAGGCCGACCGCTGGCGTGAAGTCGGCGTCCCGGCTGTCGCGGCGTTCCTGTCGTGGCTGCGCAACAGCCGCACTGTCGAGCACGCCATCGCCGCAGCCGAGAGCGCGCCGTCGGACGCGACACTGGAGGCCCGGCTCGCGGCGGTGATCTCCTTCTACCGCTGGCAAGCGGACGTCCACGGCGTGCCGGTGGCCCGTCGGCTGCTGCGTGGTGCGCCACGGCGACACCCGGCCCGTGGGCTACTGTCGCATCTGGACGCTCGCCGGGCGCCGCAGACGTCGTCGCTGGTGCGGGTGCGCCGCCACCGGAGCCACCAACGGCCGCCGCTGCTGATGCCGGAGCAGATCCAGCAGATCCTGGATGCTTGTGCGGTCTACGACACCGCGACCGGGCAGTGGGCGGGCAACCTGCGCGACCGGTTGCTGTTCGCCACTCTCGCCGAGACCGGGATGCGGCTGGGCGAGCTCCTCGGGATGCGGATAACCGACTTCGTCATGGGTCGGGGGGAGACCGCCTACATCGAGGTCGTGCCGCGGGAGGACAATCCGAATGGGGCACGGGTGAAGATGATGCGACCGCGACGGGTCTACGTCAGCGCGGACCTGGAGCGGCTGTTCGCCGACTACGTCACTCACCTGGCTTGCCGCGCCGCCGAGGTCGGGATCGCGGTCACCGCCGAGGATCCGTTATGGGTGAACCTGGACCGGCCGCCCCTGCTGGCCGCGCTGCGGGAGTCCACGGTGCGAGACAAGACCGAAGCCCTGCGGCGCAAGGGCATCGGCCCGGCCGGCTGGACACCGCACTGGTTCCGGCACAGCCACGCCACCGCACTGCTGCTGGCGGGAACGGCTGAGTGGGTGGTGTCCCGCCGCCTCGGTCATTCCCACGTCCAGACCACATTGGACCTCTACGGGTGGGTGCGCGAGGACGAGGCCCTGCGCGCGGCGGCGAACTGGGCCTCCTATACGTCGGGCTGGCGGGTGACCGATGCGCGGTGAACGCCGGCTACGTCTCGTGGAGGACGCGGACCCGGTCTGGCGGCTCTGGGAGCAGCTGCCACCCGAGTGGCGCGGCCCGGTCATCGGTGACGGCATCGACAACTGGTTGGACATCAGCGAGAACGAAGGGCAGCGGCTGAACCTGACCGGGCTACCGGACGTGATCGCGGCCGAGATGGCGTGGATGGCGCACTGGCAGGCCCAGGACGGCACCCGCGCCACGGTGTTGGGACTCAGCCAGCTCGCCAACATCTTGCGGCGAGCGCTCCGGGAGGGCCGTCCCTTCCCGCCGTCGATCCGCGCGATGGACTGGGCAACCGCCGAGGCGTTGCAGGGCTGGTACTACGCCACGCGCTGGCGCCGGCTGTCGACCCAATACATGCGTCGCCGGCTGCGGGTCGCGTTCGGCTTCGCCCGCACGGCACTCATCGCCCGCTGCCACGACGGGCACTGGTGGGAGCTGGACGAGTGGCACCCGCGATGCGACCCCCGGATTCCGTTGTCCGCACGGGAACCGGTGGCCGGCTACGGCTGCTCACCGGGCCAGATCAGCGTCCCCTGGCTGCGCGCGGCGACAAAGTGGTGGCTGGGCACGATGCTGGAGTCGGGCGCATTGCGCTGGAGCACGGTCAGCCAGGAAAAGCCGCGCAGCGTGTTCCGTTTCGACAAGTGGCTGACCACCTGCCTCGACGACCCTCGTGATGTGCTCGGCGATCCGGCCGCTGCTCGGCAGCAGGCGGCCGCGTTCGCCAGATGGGCGGCGGACTCGCGCAATAGGGCAACCCGCGACAGCGACCAGCGGCATATCGGCAAGCCCGTGCATCCCCGCCAGGTCAACGACGACCTCCGCGCGGTGGCCGAGCTGTTCGCGTTCGTCGCTGACAACCCGATCGAGGCTCGAACCGTGCTCGGGACCGGACCGTGGCAGCAAGTCAGCGACGCCCACGCGGCGAGCTGGTTCCACCAGGTCACCCGCATCGCCCACACGAAGGAGTTCAACGCCGGCCACTATGTCGACGACCATGCCCTGGCCCAGATCACCGCCGCGCTGCCCCTCATCGGCCTTCCCCGCGACCAGCAGATGCTCATCACCCGCGGCGACGGGCAGACGGTCGAAGCGACCGGCTTCGACGACCCGCAGGCGATGCGGATGATCCTATTACAGATCCTCACCGGCCGCCGCGCCAGCGAGATCCGCACCTGCGACGCCGACTGCATCGAGCCGGTCACCGAGGCCACAATCAGCGCCACCGCCGCCGGCGAGCAGATCGCCCGGTTCCGTTACGCCCAAAGCAAGATCGACATCGCGCCGGACAGCATCCTGGTCGACCACGAGGTCACCGCGATCATCGAGGAGCAACGGCAGTGGGTTCGGGAGCGGCTCCCCGACCGGACACCGCAGCACCTGTTCATCCAACGCACCGGCAACCGGCTCGGTGACAAGCCCTACGCCTACGGCAGCTACACCGCGATGCTGCGCCGCTTCAGTGACCTGGTCCAGATCACCGACAGCAAAGGCCGGCGCGTGAACCTCAGCCACACCCACCGGTTCCGGCACACCAAACTGACCCGCCTGGCCGAGCTCGGACTGCCGGTGCACGTCCTGCAGCGCTACGCCGGCCACGCGACACCGACGATGACCATGCACTACGTCGCCCAGCGCGAGGAGCACGCCGAGCTGGCGTTCCTGGCCACCGTCAAGCTGCGTGCGGACGGCACCCGGGTCCAGTTCTCCCGCGAGGACCACGACAGCCTGCACCTGTTCGACCGGGCCGACCGGTTCCTGCCCCACGGCTGGTGCCTGCTACCCCCACTCCAAACCTGCAGCAAGGGCAACGCCTGCCTGACCTGCTCGGTGTTCGTCACCGACGACACCCACCGCTCCACACTGGAGCGGCAGCTCGCCGACACCGAACAGCTCATCGCCCGGACCACGGCGGCGTTCGAGCAGCGCCACGGCCAGCCCATGCCCGACGACAATGTCTGGCTGGCCCAACGCCGCGCCGAGCACGCCGCGCTCACCCAGCTCCTATCCACGATGCACGCCAGCCCCGGCCGCGCCGTGCAGGGCGCAGGCTGCGACGCCAGCCCGCCGGCGGGCCCGGTCCCGCTCACCCTCGACACCAGCCGCGCGCGACGGACCCGGCCATGACCGACGACCGCGCCCGCCGCAGCGCCGTGCTCAACACCGCCGCCAAGGCCAAGTCCCAGGCCAAGACCAGCGCTGCCGAGCAGGCCATCCGCACGCTTGTCAAACGCGGCGAGGCCGTCACCTTCCAGGCCGTCTGCCGCGAAGCCGGCGTCTCCCACGCCTTCCTCTACGGACACGAGGAACTGCGCCGCCGCATCCAACACCTACGTGACCAGGCCCGCCCAGCGCCGCAGCAACGCGCCGAAGGCCCCGACACCGTCGTGCTCGCCCTCACCAGCCAAATCGACCAACTCAAGAAACGCCACCGCGACGAAGTCCAAACCCTGCGCAGCGCCCTGGAACAGGCACACGGCGAGAACCTCCACCTCCGCCGTGAACTCGCCCGACGCGGAACCGGGCCGGGCACCACCGGGCACTGACTCGTCGCGTCGATCGCAAGAACGTCACGACCTGCACAAACACTCCACTCTCAAGATCAAACCCCGGATAACG
>JAKEEW010000917.1 GCA_022616375.1 Sporichthyaceae bacterium | reverse complement strand
GGGGTGCTTCCCTCACCTCGCCCGACCAGTGGTCCGTCGTTGGCCGCCACCCCGGGGTCGGGTGGGTGGTAGGCAACGCCGACCTCCCGGGCCAGACCCGCGGGTGTCCGGCCCGGTTGGGAGCGATGCCGCGAACATCTCTCCCACGTGCTCGAACACCTGAACTATATTCGAACACGGGTCTAGAGTAAACCGACCCACCGACAAGTTTTCGCATGATCGCGCCAACCACCCCCTGAGCACGCCCTACGGCACGTCGCGACACCGCCCGTCGCGACACGGCACGTCGCGACACGGCACAAACTCGGCGTTTCGCTCAACAAGATCGCACTGGGGTCACACCACTCGACACGCACCCGCTCAACACGCCAGGGTCGTGGCACACTTGTCCCTGGTCGAATCCATCGACTGCACCGAATGAACGTCGGCCGCACCCGGTCGGAACCAGGCTTCGTGCGGTTGGCTCCCTATTGGAGTGACGCACGAGGTGATGCTCTGGCAGGCGCGCAAGAAGACCCACCGGCCGCCGACCACGCCCCGCCTGGGGGCGAGGAGCCACGCTGGATCGACGTACGACCGGCCTCGCGCGAGGAGCTGTCGCGGTTTGGCGTGGGCACGGACGACATCATGGGTACGGGTATGCGCCGCCCCAGCACCCGCCAGGTGGTCCGCATCACCCTCGCCACCCTCGCCCTGGTCGCCGGCGGCGCCGCGGCGGTGGCCATCGACCGGGCTGCCACCGCAGCCCATCTGCGCCAAGCCAGCCAGGAGCAGCGCAGGCTCACCGACGAGGAGCGTCGGCTGTCCACTTCTCGCCGCCTGGTGGAGCAGGCCGATGCGGCCCGGGTCAGCGGCGACGCCCGTACCGCGGTGATGCTCGGCCTGGCCGCGGTGCAGATCCACGACGATGACCTGACCCGCGCCGCGCTGGTGCGCAGCACGGCCGGCACAACCATCGGCGCCACGTTGACCGGCCACACCGACTGGGTCAGGTCGGTGGCGTTTGCCCCGGACGGGCTCACCCTGGCCACCGGCGGTCGCGACCGGACGGCCATGCTGTGGGACCTCACCGATCGGGCCAAACCGACCCGGATCAGTCCACCGCTGACCGGGCACACGGACACGGTGGTGGCCCTGGCGTTCGCCCCGGACGGGCTCACCCTGGCCACCGCCAGCTACGACCACACCGTGATCCTGTGGGACCTCACCGACCGGGCCAGACCCACTCGGATCGGTGCACCCCTGACCGGCCCCAGCGCTGTGTTATCGGTGGCATTTGCCCCGGACGGGCACACACTGGCGGTGGCCAGCTACGACCGCACAGTAGTCCTGTGGGATCTCACCGACCGGGCCGCGTCCGTCCG
>JAKEEW010000916.1 GCA_022616375.1 Sporichthyaceae bacterium | reverse complement strand
CCTCCGCGACGGCGCCATGACCTGGACCGCCTGGTTCAACCCGGCCGCGAACGCCGCCCACGACCGGCTGTCCGACCTGCCCACCAGCGACCAGATCCTCACCTACTGCCGGGGCACGCTGCTCGGCTCGCCGGCCGCGGCGCTGGTCGGCAAGCAGGTCAACTACGACCCGAAGCGGGGCGAGGACGGCAGCCTCACCATGGAGGTGCAGACCGTCGGGTCCGGGTTCGGGCTGGAATGGCTGGACCAGCTGACCGCCGGCTCGGACAACCTGGCCGGTGCGGGCGCCGGCGCCGGGCTGGACTACGGCGCCGCGACCGGCACCACCGCGTTCGGGCTGCAGGCCTGGCTGCACGTGTTGGCGTTCACCGGCACCTCGGCCACCGTCGCGGTGCAGCACTCGAACGACAACGGCGGCGGCGACCCCTACACCGACATCACCGGCGCCGTGTTCGCCCCCGCGTCCGGCATCGGCGCCCAGCGCGTGGAGACCGCCCGCGGCGAGTCGGTCAAACGCTGGCTGCGGGTCAACGTGACCGGCACCTTCTCCAACCTCGACTTCGCGGTTGCGGTCGCGAAGAACCTGACGGCGGTGAGCTTCTGATGCGCATGCCCGCACCGTTTCGGATCGAGCCGCGGCTACCGACGCAGGCGATGAAGACCTACCAGGTCGTCGCCCCCCGCGCGCCGGAGGAGGACTTCTGGCGTCCGGCCAGCTGCGCCGAGGTCGACTGCCCGCCCCACCTGCACGGGTGGAAGACGATCCTGCCGGCCGGTCGCGAGGACCTGCTACACGCCGCGCGCACCAGCGGCCGCCGCCACACCGAGACCCGCCTCGACGGCGGGCTGGTCGAGTTCGTGTTCGAGGCCGGGCAGCCCTGCTTCCAGGCCCACGCGCACCGGGCCCGCACCGCCCGGCCTGAGCTGTACGTGGTGCGCGGCGGGGACTGGCGCGGCAACCCCCACGGCACCGAACGGCTGCACACCCGACCCGAGGACTGGGTGGACGACTTCGCCACCCACCAGGACCAGCTCGCCGCACGGGTCGAGCACGGCTGACCCAGAGCCCCAGAGAAGGAGGTAGCCAGCGATGGCGAAGGAAACCGGCCTCGGCTGGACCACGCTCAGCGTCGACGACTCGGCCGGCACCCCACAGGCGATCAAGAACGACGTGCACAACTTCGAGTTCGCCACCCCACGCGGCGTGCAGGACGTCACCGGCGTCGACCGCTCCGCGATGGAACGGCTGCTGCTGCTCGCCGACTTCTCGATCACCCTCAACGGCACCTTCAACGACGCCGCCGGGTTCAGCCACCAGGTGTTCAAGACCGTCCCGTCCACCTCGGTGGCCCGCACCGTCACCCTCGTCGTGTCCGGCCAGACCCTCGCGAACGAGACGTTGTTCACCGACTACCAGCTGACCCGCGGCGAGGACGGGTCGCTGGTGTTCACCGCGCCCGGCGTGCTCGCCGACGGCACCGTCCCCGCTTGGAGCTGACCGACCATGGGCTACCGCCGCGACACCACCTACCGGCTGAAGTTCGCCGACCCCGAGTTCCACGGCCTGGAGGTGTCCGTACGGGCACCGTCGGTCGGCGAGGTCATCGACCTGACCGAGCGGGCGGGCGAGCTGTCCGGGCTGATGGCCGGCGACCTCGCCGCGCTCGCCGGCCAGGCGGGCCGGGCGAGACTGGAGGCGATCTTCGCCGACTTCGCCCGGTATCTGGTCAGCTGGAACCTCGAGGACGCCCAGGGCCGGCCGGTCCCGCCGACCCTGGACGGGGTGCTCACCCAGGACGCGCCGTTCATCTTCCAGATCATGAAGGCCTGGCAGGAGTACGTCGCGGGCGTGCCGTTCCCAAAAGGGCCGAGCTCGAACGGTGGCGGGCAGTCCCCGGCGGCGTCGCTGCCGATGGAAGCACTCTCACCAAGCCATGGGAGATCGAGCACGCCGAGCTGATCCTCGGGCTGTGCCAGCGGTTCGGGAAGCTGCCCAGCGAGGTCTACGCCGAACCGGCCGGGCTGCTGCAGCTGATCAAGTACGAGTCCTACGGGAGACGGGAGGAGGCACCACCTGATGGGAGCGGGTTCGGGTAACGAGGTCGAGATCGTCGTCAAGACGAAGGACCAGACCGGCCCGGGCGCGAAGTCGGTCAAGGCCTCGCTCGCCGGGGTGGAGAAGGCCGGCCGCGACCTCGGCACCGGCTTCGACAAGATCGGCGAGAAGGTCGACGCGTCCGAGCAGCGCATCCTGGGTCTGAAGGACACCGTCGACGGCTTCTCGGTGATCATGCAAGGGCCGGGGCAGGCCGGCGTCACCGCCTACATCCAGGGCTGGGCCGACCTCGCGTCGGGCATCTTCCTGTTCGTCATCCCCGCCCTGAAGTTCCTGTCCCTCACCATGAT
>JAKEEW010000915.1 GCA_022616375.1 Sporichthyaceae bacterium | reverse complement strand
TTTGAACGGGATCTCCGTAGGCGACGCAGCTGACCATGGCTTCCGGGTCCGCGGCCGCGACCCGGGCGACGTCGCCGGCGAGGTCGCCGCGGTGGTCGCAGCCTGGGTCGCGACGCTGCTGTCCACAGATTCTCGAGATCGACGGCTGCCGGCGGTCACGCGGGGTAGTCTTGGTGCGCCGCAGGCCGGCAGCCGGATCAGCGCCGTATTATCGTCGCGATTCAGCTAATACGGACTTCGAGTTGCGGGACCTGCCGGCCGATCGCTGAATAGGAGCGAACGATCAGGACCGACCGGCGCAGCACGACCCGCATGAGGAACCAGGACACGAGGACGACTGCCGACCGATGACCACGCCCGAGCCCACGCCCGGCCAACCGTGAAGGTGAAGACCGCGCGCCGCGCCGCCCCGGCCGCCCTGCTGGCGTTGCCGCCGCTGCTCGCTGGGTGCGCGCCGGAGAGCATCACCGCCGAGGGGCAGGCGATCTACCGTGCCTACAACATCTTCATGTGGGCGGCAGCGGTGGTGTTCGGCCTGGTCGCCTCCCTGGTGGTCTGGTCGGTGATCCGCTACCGCCGCCGCGACGACGAGCTGCCCAGGCAGGTCGAGGGCCACAACCTGCTGGAGCTCACCTGGACGGTGCTGCCGTTCCTGCTGGTGATCTTCCTGTTCGTGGTCACCATCCGGGCGCAGAACACGGTGCTGCACAACGCGCCGGACGCGCTCACCGTCAACGTCACCGCCTTCCAGTGGAGCTGGCGGTTCGTCTACGAGGACTCCGGCCGCCAGGTCGTCGGCGGCCCCGGCAACGTCCCCGAGATGGTCGTGCCGGTGAACCAGCCGATCCTCATCAAGCTCCGCTCGGCCGACGTGGTCCACGCCTTCTACGTGCCGCGTACGCTGTTCAAGCGCCAGGCGATCCCCGGCACGACCAACGAGTTCGTCCTGCGCTTCACCCAGACCGGCACGTTCCCGGGGCAGTGCACCCAGTTCTGCGGCCTGGCCCACTCCGACATGCTGTTCAACGTCCGGGTGGTGTCGCAGAGCTCCTACCAGCAGTGGCTGTCCACCGGCCAGGCCGGCGCCTCCGGCTCCGCCGGCACCTGACGCGACCAGACCCGCACCCGTCCACCAGGCGACACCACGCGACACGGGAGTTCGACGAGACATGGCAGCGACCGACATCGAGGCCCCCGCCCCGCCCGAGCGCCCTCAGGCGCAGGGCGGTCTGGTCGACTGGATCACCACCGTCGAGCACAAGAAGATCGGCATCCTCTACATCCTCACCGCGCTGGCGGTGTTCCTGGCCGGCGGGGTGCTGGCGCTGTTGGTCCGCTTGGAGCTGACCGAGCCGGGGCTGCAGACGCTCAGCGAGAACAGCTACAACGCCGTGTTCACCATGCACGGCACGCTGATGATCTTCCTGTTCGCCAACCAGATCTCCACCGGGTTCGCCAACTACTTCGTGCCGATCCAGATCGGCGCCGCCGACGTCGCGTTTCCGCGGCTGAACGCGATGTCGTATTGGATGTACCTGTTCGGCGTGCTGATGGTGGCCAGCGGCTTCCTCGTCGCCGGCGGGCCGGCGACGGCCGGCTGGACCGGCTACGCGCCGCTGTCCAGCTCCCAGTTCCTGCAGGGCAACGGCATGGACCTGTGGCTGATGGGCCTGGCGGTCGTCGGCATCGCCAGCATCATCGGCGCGATCAACCTCATCGTGACGATCTTCAACCTGCGCATGCCCGGCATGACGATGTTCAGGATGCCGCTGTTCACCTGGGGCGTGCTGGTCGCGCAGCTGCTGGTGGTGTTCGCGTTCCCGCCGCTGACCGCGGCGCTGGCGATGCTGTTCATGGAGCGCAACTTCGGCGCGGCGTTCTTCGATCCGGCGGTCGGTGGCAGCCCGATCCTGTGGCAGCACATCTTCTGGTTCTTCGGCCACCCCGAGGTCTACATCGTGATCTTCCCAGCGTTCGGGATCACCTCCGAGGTGATCCCGGTGTTCTCCCGCAAGCCGATCTTCGGCTACCGGGCGCTGGTGTTCGCGTTCTTCGGCATCGCCGCGTACTCGTTCGGGGTGTGGGCCCACCACATGTTCACCACCGGGCTGGTGTACCTGCCGTACTTCTCGCTGATGTCGTTTCTGATCGCGGTGCCGACCGGGGTGAAGATCTTCAACTGGATCGCGACGATGTGGCGGGGGGCGCTGCGGTTCACCACCGCGATGCTGCACGCGGTCGCGTTCCTGCTGATGTTCACGGTCGGAGGGATCACCGGGGTGTTCCTCGCCTCCCCGCCGATCGACTTCGCCGTCAACGACACCTACTACGTGGTGGCGCACTTCCACTACGTGATGGCGATGGGGTTGCTGTTCGCGCTGCTGGCCGGCCTGTACTTCTGGTTCCCGAAGATGACCGGGCGCTATCTTGACGAGCGGCTCGGCAAGGTCGGGTTCCTGTGCATCTTCGCCGGCTCCAACCTCGCCTTCTTCCCCCAGTTCCTGCTGGGGCTGGAGGGCATGCCGCGGCGGATCGCCAACTACCAGGGCCACCTCGGCTGGGACGGGCTGAACCGGCTGTCCACGCTCGGGTCGCTGCTGATGGG
>JAKEEW010000914.1:0-10000 GCA_022616375.1 Sporichthyaceae bacterium | reverse complement strand
AGTTCCGACCGGTCTGCGCCCCGGGCACCTAGATCACGGTCGGGTCACAAAGCATGGTCGGCTCACAAAGCCGGCCGAAGGTCCGAAAGGGTCAGGACGGCATGACCTCGACGCCGGCGACGCTGCGCTTGCCCCGGCGCAGCACCAGCCAGCGCCCGTGCAGCAGGTCCGCCCTGGCCGGCACCGTGTCCGGATCGCCGATCTTGGTGTTGTTGAGGTAGGCGCCGCCCTCGGCAACCGTCCGGCGGGCCGCCGACTTGCTGGCGGCCAGCCCGGTCGCGGCCAGCAGCTCGGCCACGGTCGGCAGCTCGGCCCCGCCGACCACGGTGCCCGGCACCTCGGCCAGCGCCGCGCCGAGCGTGCGCGGGTCGAGCTCGGCCAGCTCGCCCTGCCCGAACAAGGCCCGGCTGGCCGCCTCGACCGCGGCAAACTCGGCCGGGCCGTGCACCAGCGTGGTGAGCTCCTCGGCCAGCGTGCGCTGCCCGATCCGGGCGGCCGGCCGGTCGGCACCGGCCTTCTCCAGCTCCTCGATCTCCTCCCTGGCCCGGAAGCTGAACACCCGCAGCAGCTTGCCGACCTCGGCGTCCTCCCGGTTGACGAAGAACTGGTAGAACGCGTACGGCGACATCATCTCCGGATCCAGCCAGACCGCGGCGCCCGCGGTCTTGCCGTACTTGGTCCCGTCCGGCTTGGTGATCAGCGGCGTGGCCAAAGCGTGCACCCCGGCGCCGGTCACCCGCCTGATCAGGTCCACCCCGGCGGTCAGGTTGCCCCACTGGTCGCTGCCGCCCATCTGCAGCGTGCAGCCGAACCGGCGGTGCAGCTCCAGGTAGTCCATCGCCTGCAGAACCTGGTAGCTGAACTCGGTGTAGGTGATGCCGCCCTCGGCCAGCCGGGCGCTGACCGACTCTCGGCCGAGCATCCGGTTGACCGGAAAGTGCTTGCCGACGTCCCGCAGGAAGTCGATGGCGGACAGCGGCGCGGTCCAGTCCAGGTTGTCCACCATCCGCGCGGCGTTCGGGCCGTCGAAGTCCAGATGTGGCTCGATCTGGGTCCGGATCCGCTCCACCCAGCTCGCGACCACGTCGCGCTCGTTCAGGCTGCGCTCGGCCGACTTGCCGCTCGGGTCGCCGATCAGCCCAGTTGCCCCGCCGACCAGCGCCAGCGGCCGGTGCCCGGCCAGCTGCAACCGGCGCATGGTCAGGATCAGCACCAGGTTGCCGACATGCAGGCTCGCCCCGGTCGGGTCGAAGCCGCCGTAGAGCACCAACGGGCCGGCGGCCAGCGCTGACCGCAGCGCGGTCTCGTCGGTGGTCAGCGCGACCAGGCCGCGCCACTGGAGATCGTCGAGAACATCGCGCTCAGCGGCCCCGCTCGCGGAGGCGCTCTGCTTACTCGTTCTCGTTCGCTCGCTTCCCTCGCTCACGGTAGGTGATTCTCGCGTAACCAACCCGGCCGTCGCACCCGGGTTACCGATCGGCGGGCTTGCGGCGTTTCGGCACGTGCGGCCGGTACGGCGAGACCGAGGGCTCACCGGCCAGGCAGAACCGCCACGGGAACCCCGCACCGGCCCCGCCGACACCGGTCCGGACACCGACCAGCACCGGGCCGGCCGGCTGCTTCGGCGCGCCAGCCAGCCGGCCGATCCGCACCGGCGAGTCCGCTACCACGGTGTCCAGGCCGTTGTGCTCCTTGCCAACCCCCAACGCGACGGTGAGCCGGGCCGGACCGCGGGCCAGCTCGTGGTCGGACCGAGCACCCGACCGGCGCTTCCTGGCCAGCTCGAGGCCGGCCACCACCTCGCCGGCCCGCAGCAACACCGCGGACGGCTGGCCAACCGGGCCGCAGACCAGATTGGCGCACCAGTGCATGCCATAGGTGAAGTAGACGTAGAGCACGCCGGGCGGGCCGAACATCACCGCGTTGCGCGGGGTCCGGCCGCGATAGCTATGGGACCCGGGATCCTCCGCGCCGCCGTACGCCTCGACCTCGGTCAGCCGCACCGCGACCGGGCCGTCCGCTCCGGTCCGGTCGTCGTGCACCAGCACGGTGCCCAGCAGGTCCGGTGCCACCTCGAGCACCGGCCGGTCGAAGAAGTCACGGTCCAGGGGAATCCAGTCGTCGAGCATCGCGGGCTAGCTTGCCGGGCCGTACCGTGTTCGTCCATGACGGACCCGGACCCGCGCCTGATCCAGGCGGTCAGAGCCGGGCTGGCCGCGGCCGCCGACCCGGCCAAGGCGCCGACGATGCAGGCGTACATGAAGTCCGAGCTGCCCTTCTACGGAACCCAGGCGCCCGACCAGCGGCAGCTGTTCCGGGCGGTGTTCGCCGCGCATCCGCTGCCGGACCGAGACCGTTGGCTGGCCACGATCCGCGCGCTGTGGGAAGACGCGATCCACCGGGAGGAGCGCTACGCCGCCATCGCGCTGACCGGCGCCAGGCCGTACGCCGGCTGGCAGACCGCGGATCTGGTGCCCGGGCTCTACCACGACATGATCGTGACCGGCGCCTGGTGGGACTACGTCGACGACCTCGCGATCCGTCGAGTCGGGCCGATCGTGCGGGCCGAGCCCGAGGTGATCACGCCGATCATGCTGGACTGGTCCGCCGGCGATGACCTGTGGCTGCGCCGCAGCGCGATCATCTGCCAGATCGCGAGTAAGGCGGCAACGGATACCGAACTGCTCACCCTGACCATCGAGCGCGCCATCGAGGAGCGCGAGTTCTTCCTTCGCAAGGCGATCGGTTGGGCCTTGCGGGAGCACGCGAAGACCGATCCGGACTGGGTTCGGAGGTTCGTCGCGGCCCGCGTCGACCGGCTGAGTGGCCTGTCCAAGCGCGAAGCGCTCCGGCGCCTGGATCAACCGCCGAGCGGGTCGTCCGGGCCGTAGCGGCGCAGCCGCAGCGCGCGAGCGTCCGCGGCCTGGATCCGGTCGGCCGCCGCGATGACGTCATCGAGGTCGTCCCGCAGTGCGTGCACGAACCGGCCGTGCAGGCCGTCCAACCGGCCGTGCGCGAACGCCACGACCAGCTCGACGAACGGCTCCACCGAGCCGAACCCGGCCACCTTCTCGGCCGGCCACATCCGGGTCGCCATGCCCAGTCGCACCGCGCCTGGCGACGCTTCGAGCACCACCACGCCGGTGCCGGCCAACCAGCCGGCCAACTCGTCGGCAAGCCGGCTGGCCGCGGCCTTGGACACGCCGTACGCGCTGTAGTCCGCCAGCCGGTACTGGGCGCTGCCGGAGCCGACCACCAGCAGCCGGCCGGCCGAGCGGGCCACCATGCCGGGCAGCACCGCTCGCGCCGTGTTCAGCACGCCGCGAACGTTGACCTCGACCACCCGCCACCACTGGTCCGGGTCGGCCAGCCAGGGCGCGACCGGTGCCGGCTCGCTGATCCCGGCGTTCGCGACCACCAGGTCGGCCGGACCCAGCTCGGCCGCGACCCCGGCCACCGCGTCCGCGATGCCGGTGGGGTCGGTGACGTCCGCGGTCCCTACCTGCACCGGGACGCCGGTCGCGCGCACCGACTGCGCTACCTCGGCCAGCGCCGAGCGGTCCCGACCGATCAGGCCGATCCCCATGCCGGCGCGCGCCAGCCCGAGCGCGACCACGGCGCCGATGCCCCGGCCGCCACCAGTGACGAGGGCGACCTGGCCGGCGAGCGAGTCGGCGATCGGGTCGGCGGGTCCCGGACCGGTCACGTGCCGCGCAGCACGGCGCCGGTGCGCCTGGTCGCCTCGGCCACCGCGGCATCCCGAGCCGCCGTCGTCTCCTCGACCGTCAAGGTCCGGTCCGGTGCACGGAACCGCAGCGTGAACGCCAGCGACTGCATGCCGGGCTCGAGCTGGGCGCCGGTGTAGACGTCGAACAACCGCACCGACTCAAGCAGCGGGCCGGCGCCGGCGGCGAGTGCCTCGGTCACCGTGCCGGCCGGCACCGAGGTCGCCACGACCAGCGCGACATCCTGGGTGGCGACCGGGTAGGTCGAGATGGCCGGCGCCTGGACGACCTCGGTGCCGGCAGCGGCGACCGCATCGAGGTCGAGCTCCATGGCGACCGTCCTGGGCGGCAACCCGTACCCCTCGATCACCCGAGGATGCAGCTCACCGGCCTGGCCGACCTCGGATCCGGCCACCGACAGCCGGGCGGACCGGCCCGGATGCCACGGCATCCGCTCGCCGAGTGCGGCTACCTCGAGCCCGGCGCCGACCGCGCCGGCTACGACCCGGGCGGCCTCGATCGCGTCGGCCCAGCTCGCTACGCGGCCCGGCCCCCACCAGCCGGGCTGCTCGCGGTTGCCGGCCAGCACGACGGCCAGATGCCGGGGCTGGTCGGGTAGCGAACTCTCCAGGGCGGCGATCTCGGCGTCGGTCGGCCGCCGGCTGACGTCCGGCCGCGGCGCCGGCCGATCCCGGTCCGGATCGGGCCGGAAGACCAGGCCGGACTCGAACAGGGCCAGGTCGCCGAAGCCACGGCCGGCGTTGCGGACCAGGGCTCGCAGCAGGCCGGGCAGCAACGTGGTGCGCAGCCCGGACTCGGTCGCGGACAGCGGATTGACCAGCTCCACAGTGCGCCGGCGCGGATCGTCGGCCGGCAGCCCGAGCGCGTCCCAGTCGGCCGGGCCGACGAACGGGTAGCACACCACCTCGACGTAACCGGCCCCGGCGAGCTGCTGGCCGACCCGGCGGCGCACCCGCTGCATCGCGGTGAGCCCGCGCCCGGCCGGGGCACGGGGCAGCCGAGGCGGGATCGAGTCGTAGCCTTCGAGCCGCAGCACTTCCTCGGCCAGGTCGGCCGGATCGGTCAGGTCGGGCCGCCAGGTCGGCGGGACCACCTCCAGCAGATCCGCGTCCGGACCGCTCTCGACGACGGCGCCCACCGCGGCCAGCCGGTCACGCACCGCGGCCGGCGGGATCTCCCGACCGGCCACCGTCGCCGGATACCCGGCGGCCATCCGGATCGCCGAGCGCTGCCTGGGCAGGTCGACGTCGCACACTCCCCCGATGCTGCCGCCACCGAGCTCGGTCAGCAGCGCCACGGCCCGGGCCGCCGCCACCGGCGGCAGCTCAGGATCGACACCGCGCTCGAACCGCCGGGACGCCTCCGAGGTCAGCTTGTGCCGCCGGGCCATCCGGGCGGTTCCGGCCGCGGAGAAGTGCGCGGCCTCGATGACCAGCTCGGTGGACGACTCGTCGATCTCGGTGTGCAAGCCGCCCATGGTGCCGGCCAGCGAGATCGGGCCGCTCGGGTCGGTGATCAGGATGTCCTCGGGGTCGAGCTCGCGCCGCACGTGGTCGAGGGTCTCCAGGCGCTCCCCCGGCCTGGCCCGGCGCACCACGACCGGCCCGGCCAGCTTCTTGCGGTCGAACGCGTGCAGCGGCTGGCCGAGCTCGAGCATCAGGTAGTTCGTCACGTCCACGGCCAGCGAGACCGGGCGCATGCCGGCCCGGTAGAGCCGCCGGCGCAGCCAGAGTGGAGACGGCGCGGCCGGGTCGAAACCGGACACAGTCCGCAGCACGAACCGGTCACATGCGGTCGGGTCGTCGATGCTGGCCTCGTGCGGGACGGGGCCGCCAGCGCCGGGCTGCGCCAGCCGGTCCGCGGTGGCCGGGTCGGCCGGGTCGCGGAACGGCAGCTCGAACGCGGTGGCGACCTCCCTGGCCACTCCGCGGATGGACAGCGCGTAGCCGCGGTCCGGGGTGACCGCGATGTCGAGCACGTGGTCGCGCAGCCGGAGCAGCTCGATCGCGTCCGCGCCGAGCGGGGTGTCCGCGGCCAGCACCAGGATCCCGGCGTGGTCGTCGCCGAGCCCGAGCTCGCGGGCCGAGCAGATCATGCCGTCGGATACGTGCCCGTAGGTCTGCCGCGCGGTGATGGCGAACGGACCGGGCAGGATCGCGCCCGGAAGGGCTACCACGACCCGATCCCCGACCGCGAAGTTAGTCGCCCCGCAGATCACCCCGCGGGTGTCTCCGCCGGACTCGGTGCGGACCTGGCACCAGCGGATCGGCTTGCGCAGGCCGGTCAGCTCCTCGATCGCGACCACCTCGCCGATCGGCAGCGGGCCGGTGATGTCCAGCCCTACCGGCTCGACCGTCTCCACCTCAAGGCCGGCTCGGGTCAGGCGCTCGGCCAGGTCCCTGGCGGTGACCCCGGCGGGCAGGTCGACGTAGTCGGCCAGCCAGGACAGTGGGACACGCATCAGATCTCCGTTCCGAACGCGAGGGTGAAGCGCACATCACCCTCGAACATGTCGCGCATGTCCGCCACGTTGTGCCGGAACATCAGGGCCCGCTCCAGCCCCATCCCGAACGCGAACCCGCGATACCGCTCCGGGTCGATGCCGCAGGCCACCAGCACCCGCGGGTTGACCATGCCGCAGCCGCCCCACTCGATCCAGCCCTCGCTGGCACAGGTGCGGCACGGCGGCGCGCCCGGCACGACCGACTCGCCGCGGCAGACGAAGCACTGGATATCCAGCTCGGCGGACGGCTCGGTGAACGGGAAGTAGGACGGCCGCCACCGGGTCCGCAGCCCCTCGCCGAACATGGTCGAGGCGAAGTGGTCCAGCGTCCCCTTCAGGTCGGCCATGGACAGGCGCTCGTCCACCGCCAGCCCCTCGACCTGGTGGAACACCGGGGAGTGGGTGGCGTCGAGCTCGTCGGTCCGGAACACCCGGCCCGGGCAGACCACGTAGAGCGGCAGCTCACGGTGCAGCATCGCGCGCACCTGGACCGGCGAGGTGTGGGTGCGCAGCACCCGGCCCGACCCGGGCGGCGCGACGAAGAACGTGTCCATCATCGAGCGGGCCGGATGGTCGGGTCCCATGTTCAGCGCGTCGAAGTTGTACCACTCCGGCTCGACCTCGGGACCCTCGGCGACCTCCCAGCCCATCGCGACGAACACCTCGCCGATCCGCTCCTGGATCGTGGTGAGCGGGTGCCGGGCGCCGCGCGGTGCGCGATCCCAGGGCAGCGCGACGTCGACCGCCTCCTCGAGCAGCACCCGGGCGTCCCGGTCGGCCTCGAGCTCGTGGCCGCGGACGGACAGTGCCTCGGCGACCGCGGCGCGGGCCGCACCGACCCGGCGGCCGGCGTCTGCCCTGGCGGCCGGCGGCAATGCCTTGATCTCCCGGTTGGCCAGCGCCAGCGGGGACCGGTCGCCGCTGTGCGCCACCTTGACCTCGCGCAGCGCGTCCAGGGTGGTCGCAGCGGCGATGGCGGCCAGCGCGTCGGCTTGCATCCTGGCCACCTCGTCGGCGCCCAGCGCGGCGACCGCCACCGGGTCGTAGGGCTTGTTGGGTGCACTCATGTACGTGTTCCATCCACGGAAGAAACGGCCTCGCCGCGATCTTGCGGTCATTCTGCCCGACCTGGCCGGCCGGACGGCAACCAGCTCGCCGAGCGCGTCGAGCGGGGCGGTTGAAGCCCGCCGGTCAGCGCGCGAAGTCGGGAGCGCCGGCGGGCACGGTAAATCGGAACGAGGCCCCGCCGGTCGTGCTGCGCTCGACCTCGATGCTGCCGCCGTGCGCCTCGACCAGTCCCTTGGCAATGTAGAGCCCCAGGCCGGTGCCGCCTGGCCGGCGGTTGCCGCGCCAGAACTTCGTGAACACGCGAGCGGCCAGCTCGGGCGGGATGCCCGGCCCCTGGTCGCTGACGGTCACGGCGGCGCCTCCTGGGATGGCCTGCACGGCGATGGTCACCGTACCAGCGCCGTGCCGGACCGCGTTCTCCAGCAGGTTGCCCAATACCTGATCGATCTTGTCGGGATCCAGCCACAGCTCCGGCAGGTCCACCGCGACCTGCATCCGCAGTCGGCTGGCCGGCACTCCGGTCGCGGCCAGCGCGGCGACCTGGCGGCGAGCCACCGCGGGCAGGTCGACCACCTGACGGTGCAGCTGCAGCCGGCCGGTGTCGATCCGGGCGATGTCCAGCAGCTCGGTGATCAGCCGGGTGATCCGGTCGGCGTCGGCCTCGACGGTCTCCAGCATCAACCGCTTCTGGTCGTCGCTGAACCGGCCCCACTTCGCCAGCAGTGTCGCGGTGAAACCCTTGACCGAGGTCAGCGGCGAGCGCAGCTCGTGTGCGACGGTGGCGATCAGCTCCGAGCTCTCCCGGTCCTGCCGATCCCGCGCGACGGTCGAGCGCAGCCCGACCACCAGCTTGACCACCTGACCCAGCGGGCGGTCCCGGACGTAACGCGCTGTGACCAGAACGGTCCGGCCGTCCGGCAGCGACAGCGCCCGCTCCGGCTGCCGGGATCGGGTGGCCAGGCCGCCGTACGGATCGGTGCAGGTCCACCACGGCCGGCCGATCGCGTCGTAGAGCGGAAGCGCTTCCTCGATGTGCTTGCCGACCGCTTCGTCGGCAACGATGCCGGTCAGCCGCTCGGCCGCCGCGTTGACGGCAACCACCTGGCCGGTCTCGTCGGCGACGATGACCCCATCGGGTACCTCGTCAAGCTCGAGCGGTAGCCCCACAGGCATCCGCGGCCCCTTACGGGTGTGACCGGGACGATTGGCGTCCGGACGATTGCAGTTTCAACAGCGTACTGCGATCGGGTGAACACGCAACGCTACCTGGCAGTACGGCGCCGTCACGAGCGTGAAACCCGCTGCGTTCTGGCCGACGCGTAGAGGCAGACCGCCGCGGCGGTGGCCAGGTTAAGGCTCTCCGCCCGGCCGTGGATCGGAACCCGCACCGCGACGTCGGCGAGCGCGGTCAGCTCCGCCGGCAACCCGTGGGCCTCGTTGCCGAACAGCCAGGCGGTCGGCTGCCGCAGCGCCCCGCTGTCCAGCATGGTGTCCAGGTCCTCGGTGGCGGCCCCGTCGGCGGCCAGCACGCGCAGCCCGGCAACTTGTAGGCGGCCGAGCGTCGGCCCGGCCGGGACCCCGGCGACTACCGGAAGGTGGAACAGACTGCCGGCGGTGGCCCGCACGCATTTCGCGTTGTAGACGTCGACCGAGCTGTCGGTCAGCACGACCGCATCGGCTCCGGCCGCGTCGGCGACCCGGATCACGGTGCCCGCGTTGCCCGGGTCTCGAACCGCCGCGAGCACCGCCACCAGGCGCGGCTCGGCGGCCAGCACGGTGTCCAGGTCGACGTCGAGATAGCCGCAGACCGCCACCACGCCCTGCGGGGTGACGGTCTGCGCGAGCGCTTCCATCACCTGTCCGGAGACCAGGTGGGTCGCGGCGCCGGCGCCGTTGACCGCGGCGGCCAGGTCAGGATGCCGCTGCGCCGCGTCGGCGGTGAGGAACAGCTCCCTGACCACGCCGGGCAGCACGACCGCCTCGCGGACCGCCTGCGGGCCCTCGGCCAGGAACAGCCGCTGCTGGGTCCGGGCCGCCCGCTTGGCCAGCCGGCGGGCCGCGGTGACCCGGGCGGACCGGGTCGAGGTCAGCTCAGCTCCGGTCACCGGCAGTCCCTTCGTGAGCGGCAGAAGGTGGGCTAACACAGATGCTGGGGCCAGCGGCAGATGCTGGGGCCAACGGCAGAAGGTGGGCTAACGCCAGAAGGTGGCGCTGCCGCGTCAGTCACGGCCTAGCGCCACCTTCATGCGCAGCTCTTCGAGCCTTGCTGCCCTACGCGGCCGGAGCGTTCCGGTCCGCCGGCAGCGCGGCCTTGGCGGTGCTGACCAGGGTCGCGAACGCGGCCTGGTCGTTGACCGCGAGATCGGCCAGCATCCGCCGGTCGACCTCGACACCGGCGGCCTTGAGGCCCTGGATAAACCGGTTGTAGGTCATCCCATTCTGCCGGGCGGCGGCGTTGATCCGCTGAATCCACAGCTGGCGGAAGTCGCCCTTACGGTTCTTGCGATCGGCGTACGCATAGACCAGCGAGTGCTGGACCTGCTCCTTGGCCTTGCGATACAGCCGGGATCGCTGTCCCCGGTATCCGCTGGCGCGCTCGAGTACAACCCGGCGCTTCTTCTGGGCGCTGACCGCCCGCTTGACGCGTGCCACGACTAACTCCTCGGTACGTGCGTTTCCGCTT
>JAKEEW010000913.1 GCA_022616375.1 Sporichthyaceae bacterium | reverse complement strand
GTGGAGCGCGCTGTCCCGAGCTGCCGCGCGTATCGACGGTGCTCGACTCCGCCGGTCGGATTGGCCGGTCTTCGCGGGGCGCCTCTTAGCCGACGACATCCGACTGGCCCAGGCGCTCGTCGCGGCCGGGCGCCGCCTCGACGATGACTCCATGGCCGAGCGCGGCCTGGAGAGCATCGACTGGCTCGCTCGCCGGGCCGGTCTCACCGCCACCGCCGACGGGTTGTGGCGATCGCCGACGGCCGGTGCGCAGCGGGCCACCGAGGCGGGTGGTTTCGTAGAGGCGTTGGCGCACGCGCAGGTCTCCACCGGCCTGATGCCGTACGGCCGGATGGCGCAGCAGGCAATGGCCTGGTTCCTCGGCGGGAACGTTACCGCTGAGGCGGTGCTCGAAGTCGAGCTGGGCGCGAGCCGGGCCGGGCTTGGCTCGTCGGCCGCGATGACGATGCTCTCGACGGAGGCGACCCTGGCTTACCTGGGCGCCGTGCTCGCCCTGCACTCAGCCGGCCTCGTCGCCTTGCCGGTAGTCGAGGTAGCCCGCCAGGATCTGGCCACAGTGGCCTGACCCGGTTGGCCATGCCAGGATGAGGCGATGCTGGGCAAGCTCGCCACCGAGGTGGCCACGGATCGTCCCGATCTTCTCGCCGCCTCGGTGACCGCGGCACTGGCGGCGTGGTCAGGTCCGGTGGCGGTCTCCGAAATCCTGGTCGCCCCGATCGACCCGGAACTCGCCGATACTGCTTCGTTCTGTGCCAGGTACGACGTCGGGCTCGACGTCTCGGCCAACTGTGTCGTGGTCGCGGGCAAGCGTGAAGGGGTAACCCGCTACGCGGCCTGCATGGTCCTCGCAACCACCCGCGCCGACGTGAACACGACCGTGCGGCGGCTGCTCGACGTGCGCAAGGCCAGCTTTCTACCGATGGCCGAGGCGGTGGAGCTGACCGGCATGGAGTACGGCGGCATCACGCCGATCGGGCTTCCTCCACAGTGGCCGGTGTTCGTCGATGCTGCGGTAGCGGCCGCGCCCGCCGTGGTGATCGGCTCCGGCATTCGGGCCAGCAAGATAGTCCTGCCCGGTACGGCTCTGTCCGGCCTACCGTCGGCACAGGTCATCGATGGCCTGGGGCTGGCCGTAGCGCAGGCATAGGTGTTGAAGCCGGCCTTGCGCGCGGCCTCGCTGACGCGCTCGTTGCCTAAAGCTGCTTCACTGCGGCCACAGCTCTGTCTACGTCGGACTCGTTGGTGAGCATGCTGGTGCCGAATCTGAGGTAGGACGGGCTGTACGGTGTGGAGCTGGCCCAGACCCCAGTCGGGCGCAGCGCGGCTACCGCCTCCCGAGGGCCGTAGCCGGCCACCTCACAGCAGACCAGTCCCGCCGAGAGGTCGCGCGACCGCGGCGTGCGGAGCCGTACTTTCGAGATCCTGGCCAGTCCGTCTTTGAGCATCCCGGCTAGCGCATGGCTCCGCTCCT
>JAKEEW010000162.1 GCA_022616375.1 Sporichthyaceae bacterium | reverse complement strand
GCCGGTAACCGGCGCATCCCGGCCACCGCCCGCAGCGCCGGGCCGAGCCGGGATGGTGGTCGGTGCCCACCACGGAAGGCGTCGACCAGCAGCCAGACGCCGCCGGCGATCGCCGCGCCACACAGTGCCGCCGCCAGGGCGTGGGCGGTCACCACCGGCGCTCCCACGGATCACCTGTCAGCTGCGGCTGATAGCCGTGCTCGATCAGCAGCTCCAGGCGGGAGATCCGGGCTGCGGGCACCGCGTAGCCGTCCGGCCCGGCGGTGAACACCTCGCTGGTCAGCACCTGCTCACCGTCGAAGCCGTTGATCTCCCGCACGCTGGCGATCCGGCGGCGCAGCCCGGTCGGGGTGCGGCGGCGCTCGATGTAGACGATGAAATCCAACGCCCCGTTGATCTGCGCGTTCGCCGTGGCGGCGGTCATATTCTCCGACTTCATCGCATACGCCACGATCTGGTCGATGGTGGCCGCCGAGGAGCGGGCGTGGATGGTGGACAGCGACCCGTTGTTGCCTTGCCGCATCGCGGTCAGCATCACCAGCACCTCGGCGCCGACCACCTCACCGACAATGACCCGGTCGGGGTTCATCCGCAGCGTGGAGCGCAGCAGATCGGCCAGGGTGATTTCCCCGAAGCCCTCGGCGTTGGGCTCGCGGGTCTCGCAGGCGAACCCGCGCGGGTGCAGATCCCGCCAGGTGTGCAGCCCCAGCTCGAGCACGCTTTCCACGGTGATGATCCGCTCGTCCGGGTCGATCTCGTTCGCCAGCGCCCGCACCAGAGTGGTCTTGCCGGCGCCGATCGCGCCGCTGACCATGATGTTGGCCCGGGCGCGTACCGCCGCGGACAGCAGTGAGGCCAGCTCGGGGGTGAGCATCTGGTACCGGTCGTCGAGCAGGTCGGCCAGCATCACCCGCTCGACCGGGGCGCGGCGGATACACAACACCGGCACCGGGGTGACCTCCATCAGCGCCGACAATCGCGACCCGTCCGGCAGCCGCAGCTCAAGGCGCGGGTTGGCCCGGTCGAACCGGCGGGCGGTCAACCCCGAGTAGGCGGCCAGGCTTTGGATCAGCGCGATCATCTCCTCGTTCGAGTCGGCGATCGGCTCGGCCCGGCGCACGGCGCCGTCGCGGTAGGACACGAACACGCTGTCGTGCCCATCGGCCTCCACATCCGACACCCGAGGGTCAGCCAGCAGCGGCTCCAACCGGCCCAGCCCGTACAAGGCAGCGAACACCGCTGATGCCAGCTGCTCCTCCTCCTGCCGGCTCGGCGGTGTATGCCCGGCCCGGATGCCGTCCCTGATGTGCGCGTCGACGGCGGTGCGGATCACCGCAAGCGCGTGCGCCTGCTCGTCCACTCGGCTCGACGCCCGGCCGTCGGCGGCCCAGCCGCGGCGGGTCGCGGCCAGCTGCTCGCCCACCTGCTGGCCGAGCCGTTTCACCACCGCGTGGTCGAGGCTCACCCGGTCATCACCGCCGCCCGCCGTGGTGGCCGCTCCGTCGCCTGCGGCCGCAGCAGGAACCCGTCCACGATCCGATCGGCCAGCCCGACCGCGGCCCGGTCCAACGCCGACCCGGCGGCATTGCCGCGCAGCCGACCCGACAGGTACGCCGCCGCCAGCGGATCCACCGGCAACACCCCAACGACCGCGGCGGGCAGATCCCAGCCGCGCAGCAGCCGGGTCACCTCCGCCGCGGCGTTGCGCTGCTGCTGGCGGTCCTCGGCGATCAGCACCACCGCGATCGGCGGCACCGGCCGGTCGCCGCGGGCCAGCTCGGCGATCCGGTCCCGCAGGTGCGCGACCTGGTCCACCTCCACCCGAGCCACCAGCAGCAACACCGCCGCGTGCGGCAGCACACCCATCGTGGTGTCGTATGCGCCCGCGTCTAGCCGTCCGCAGTCGGCCAGCACGTCGGTGCCCGGCACCTGGGCCAGCAGCTCCCCCAACCGCGGCCACGACCCGGCCAACGCGTTCGCCTGCGACGGTGCCTGGATACCGGCCAGCACTGGCAGGCCACCATGCAGACGGTGGCAGTGGGCCAGCACCTCACCGGGTGGGATCCGATGCCGGGCCGCCGCGACCAGCGACAACAACCCCAGCTCCGGGTCCAGCGGCCCGCCGTCCTCGCCAACCGTCCGGTACAGCAGATCCCCGCCCGCCGGGTCCAGCTCGGCCACGACCGCCGCCCGCGGCCAGGCCGCGCCCAGACACAACGCGGTCGTGGTAACCCCAGGGGAGCCCTTGTCCGCCGCCACACAGATCAACGCCATCCTGCGCTCACCCGCCGCCTGGGATCACGGTCAACACGACATCGCCGGCGGCGGCCGCCTGCGCTACCGCCATCGCCTGGTCCTCAGGCACCAGCAGCGACACCGCCCGCTCCGACCCCGGAAGCGCATCCCCGAGATCGGAGATCGAATACACCCGGACCTCACGCGCCAGCACACCCGACCCGGCCAGTGTCATGCCGGTTCCGGTCTGCACGACGTCGACCCGGTCGCCCACTGCCAGCTCCTCCGGGAACCGGCCTTCGCCGAGCGACAGTCCGACTACTCGGCCGTCCCGCACCGGGGCGTCGCCGGTCACCATCCCGGCGACCAGCACCATCCCCGGCAGCAGCTCAGTGCGCGCGTACAACCCGGCCAGCTCCGAGCGCTGCTCCCAGCGCACAAACTCCACGCCCGCGGCCGGAGCCACTTCGATCCGCCCGATCGCATCGGCCGGGACCGGCTCGCCGGCCGCCACCCGCGCGGTGACCGCGACCCCGGCCACCCGGCCACCCGCGGCGGACACCAGCAGCATCGCGCCCAGACCCCCGGCCAGCAGGACAAGGACCCCGACCAGTGCCCGCGTCCGGCTGCGCTGCCGAGGCATACTCGGCGGCCGGCGCGGCCCCGGAATCACCGCTTGGGTCGAGCGGGAATCAACCCGCGACATGGCATCCATCGACAACGCTCCCCGTCTCATCCGGCACCGGACACGATCGTCTGAACCTCCTGCACCGCCACCGGAACTGGGGCCGACACCACCAGATCCGGCAACACCCCACCCGTGCCCCCCGACCCGATCCAGCTCACCCGCCACACCGCAGTCACCGTGGCCGTGTACCGGTGCTCGGGTCGCAACACGCTCGACCGCGCGTACGTGTATGTGCACGCCCGCAGATCCCGCTCCGACAAGCCCGGTGACCACCGCAGGCCACCGCCGTCGCACACCACCGGACGACCCCCATCACCCGGCCGCCACACCGAGCGAACCGGAGTCGCCGTCACATCCACCCACACCGGCCCGGCCTGGGTGAATTGCGAACGGGACGACCAGTTCGACACCCACCACCACGTCGGCAACCCGACAAACGTCGCCGGACCCGACGACGTCGACACTCGCGGATTGAACGACACCACCGGCTCAGGCAGCCGCAGATGATTACGAGCCCACAACGCCAGATCCTCCGGCGACACCACCACACCATCGATCAGGTCACTGCCCAGCGACACCGCGAGCAAGGAACGGCGACCACCAGTACAGGACTGCTCATACCATGTGTGCGAGTCTTGGCGCGGCAACGGATCACCGACCCCTGCGCCAGCCACATCACCAGCCCAGGTCGGCACCGCTGAGATCAACTTGTAGGTACACGAGCTGGGCGATGCAGCTGCGCTGGCGCTTGAACCGGGCCTGCACGGGCCGTGTCCGGTCAGCGAGGTGATGCCGCCACCATCGGTCGCAGTAACCGCCTGGGTATCCGCGCAGCGGCCTTCGGCTGCAACGGCCGGAGCCGCAACGGTGATCATGGAGGTCAGCGAGTACATGACCGCCGCGATAAGCGACATCGTTCTGAGCGCTACTGCGGTGCGACGTTTCAAGGAAGCGCACCCACGCTGCGGCGACCTGTCAGTCGACACTGCACCTCCTCCAACGTGACGCCAAGATGATCGTGGCCACTGTTGCGGCCCACCCTTGCCAAAGCCCTTGCCAGAATCGTCGGACCAGAGGGGGAACGATCCCTTGTAGGCAAATAGGTGCGCGGGTGGCGGCGACATGTGACGCTGGAACCCCGAAGGAGTTCGAATCGCCGCTCGCAGCACGCCGCTCGACACGGTCCTTCGGGAGGTAGCGCTACTGCGGCAAGCTCGCACCTGGGAGGTCCCCATGGGAGTGATTTGTCGGACGCCGTCGCGACACCGTCAGCGACAGGCGAAGGCAAGGACCCTGCTCCGCCACTTGCCGTTCGGGGCGGCCCTCGTCGCGATGCTTACGCTGGCCTCAGCGTGCACAGACCGCGGCTCCGGCGCCCCGCTTCCGTCGCCTCCCTCTGCCACGCGGCCAACTGCGACCACAACATCGAGTCCGGCGCAGCCG
>JAKEEW010000912.1 GCA_022616375.1 Sporichthyaceae bacterium | reverse complement strand
GAGGTCGTTCGGCTATCGTCAATGACCGTGTCCACTCCGCCGCTGGTCTCGGGCCTCGTGGACGACGCCGCGGCCAGCCCGGTCGGCAGCGTCACACTTGCGGAGGCCATCGAAGCGCACCGGCGCCACCGTCGCGCCTGGTACGGCGGCCTAGTCGGCCCGCTGCTCGTGCCGACCTCCGCACTCGGCGAACTGATCCGAGCTCGCGATCTTGACGATGTAGACGTTGCGCTCGTCGCAGACTCCGGTCTCGATCGGCTGGCCGAGGCGGCGGTCGCCCTGACCCGGGCGGGCACGTCGGTGCATCGGGTGGAGGCTGCCGTGGCCAAGCGAGGCGAGAACCCGCTGCCGGGCCTGCGCCGGCTGCTCGCGGTGGGCGAGGAGCTCGCCGGTGTGCAGGTGTTCGCCGAGGTTCCGCTTACCTGGGGGCTGATCGACGCCCTCGACATCATCGCGGATGCGGTCGGTGCGCAGGCGCAGGTGGCAGCGAAGTTCCGCATCGGCGGTCTGGCTGCGGAGCTGTTCCCCACCCCGGCGGCTCTCGCTGGCGTCATCTGTGCCTGCCGCGACCGGAACATCAGGTTCAAGCTCAGCGCCGGGCTGCAGCGAGCCGTCAGGCACAACGACCCGGAGACCGGCTTCACCCATCACGGGGTGCTCAACGTGCTCGCCGCGTGTCTGACCGCGGCGGCAGGCGCCTCCCTGGGCGTCGCCACCGAACAGGTGGCCGCAACCGATGCGGTGCCGTTGGTCGAGCTGGTACGGGCCGGTCGGGCTCTAAGTCGACCATTGTGGACGGGGTTCAGCTCGACCCTACCCAGCGACCTATTGCCCGACCTCCGCGCATTCGGGTTGCTCGGAACCTAACTACCGCCGTCCGCGACGAACTCTCCGCGCTCACCGTAGCCTGTCGCACACGGATGGTCGCACACGGATGGTCGCACACGGATGGTCGCACACGGATGGTCGCACACGGATGGTTGCACACGGATGGAGGCCAGACCGGCCGCGGCCTGACGCCCAGTTGTGGCGGGTACGCTGCCTGCCGGGAGGTTCGTGAATGGCACGCGTGCGGTGGCGGCGATGGCTCGCCGTTGGGCTCGGCGTCCTG
>JAKEEW010000911.1 GCA_022616375.1 Sporichthyaceae bacterium | reverse complement strand
GTCAGGATGCTGCGGGACCACTGCAGAATGTCGCGGTGGAGCCGGTCGGTCCCCGGCGAGCGGTAGATGCTCAGGTGGTTGTGGCGGTTCTCGACCAGCTCGATATTCGGCCCGAGAACGGGCATCAGCGTATCCAGCACCGGATCAGCGGAGGCAATCTCCAGGTAGGTCGCGTCGAGCGACACCACCTGGTCGAGCCGCGTCTTCTCCGGCGTGTGGCGCACGTGCGGCTGGTCGCCGTCGGCCGCGACCCGGAAGGCAGTATCGCGCAGGCGCTCGACCTGGTTCAGGCCGAGGAGCCCTGGCACTCGCAAGTAGCCCACCGAATGAAAGAAGACGTGTGGCGCCGTCAACATGGGTTGGTCCATCTGCGATCTCCCGTCGCGCACCGCTTGGAGGATGCCAGCCGGAGGGCAGGGGGCAGTTCAAGCGGGTGGGAGCCTGTAGGCGTGGTCGAGGACCTGGACGGGGTGGTAGACGGGGAGGCCGGTGGCTTTGGCGATGTGCCAGCGGCAGGTTTCGGAGTCGCAGACGACGAAGTCGGGGTGGGTTGAGGCGACCTGGTCGAAGAGGGGTGCGCCGACGTCCATGGCGATCTGGTACTTCTCCAGCTTGGTGCCATAGGTGCCGGCGGTGCCGCAGCAGCCGGCACGGGAACGCTCCACCTGGAGGCCGGGGACCAGGCCGAGCAGGTCCAGCGCCGGCGTGCCGATGCCATGGGCCATGAGCTGGCACGGCGGGTGGTAGACGGCGCGGGCGTCGATGCGGCCGAAGGCGCTGTCCAGCTCACCCTGGTCGTGCAGCTCGGCCAGCAGCTCGCAGATGTCGTAGACCGCGTGGGCGACCGCTTCGGCGTCAGCGTCCTCCATGCCGAGCAGCTCCCGGTACTTGGCCTTGAGGGTCATGCCGCAGGAGGTCGAGTTGGCGACGATCACGCCCGGGTCGGCGGCGGCTGGCGCGAGGCGGCCGACGAGCTTGGTGGCGTAGCGGCGCGCGGCGGTGAAGTCGCCGTTGGACAGCAGCGGCAGCCCGCAGCAGAGCTGCCGCGGCAAGGTCACGGCGATCCGGTTGCGCTCCAGCACCCGCACCACCGCCGCGCCCACCTCCGGCTCGAAATGCTGGGTGGCGCAGCCGT
>JAKEEW010000910.1 GCA_022616375.1 Sporichthyaceae bacterium | reverse complement strand
GGGTACCCGGGCGCGACGGAATCGCTCACTTGCGGGTTGCCGCGATCAGCTGGCGGGCACCCTGGTGTAGCAGAACAGCCGCGACCCGGTCGCCGAGGCTGGCCGGGTCGCACCCGCGTGTGCACGGCGATTGCGAGTGGTGGGCAGCCATCATTCTGAGGACACCCACGTCTGGTACGTGCCGAGCTGAACGATCTGCCCCCTGGGTGTGAGGTGAATGGTGAACGCGGCGATGTCTGGCGAGCCGACGTCCCGCCAGTATGAGATTGCGCGTTCGATCGTCTCCCAGAGGGCCACTGGCCCGCCTTCGCGTACGGAGTGTCCGCCGCCGGGAAGCGGATCGAGGACGGCGAACGACCCCGTTCTGGTGTCGATCACGTGGACACCCCGGGTACTGCAAGTTGTGCGACAAACCGGCCCATCCAGTCGTCGAGTATTTCGGGCCCGATCGACGCGACACGCTCTGCGGCACCATCAGATATCCACTGTGAGAGCCGGCCAAGTGCTGGTGCTGCATGCGCGCGGGCGGGCATGAACCCCCCGCATCCAGGCAGGAAGCGACCGCGGGCGGTGCCGTCGCCGGCGACGGTTAGAAGCGCCAGGCCGGAACCGTGGAGCCAGCCGGTGATCGTGGCGAGGATTAGCCCGCCGGGCCGGACCTGGTCGATCCACTCGGCTGGGATCGTTCGGATGCCGCAGGTTGCGATGAGCCGGTCATAGGGTGCGCGGCCGGGGTAGCCGGCCAGGCCGTCGCCGACGACCAGCGCGGGGGCGTATTGGCAGGACTGGAGCACGTCGGCGGCCCGCGCGGCTACTTCCGGGTCGACTTCGATCGAGGTGACCCGCTCCGCGCCCAAGCGGTGGCACATCAGCGCTGTCGAGTATCCGGTACCCGTGCCGATCTCGAGCACCGAATGATCATCCTCGAGTTCGAGGTCCTCAAGCATCCGCACGACGAGACCGGGCATCGTTGACGACGAGGTTGGAACACCGCGCATGGCCGTCGGGTCGTTACTGGCCAGCTTGCCGCCGTCGAGCTGGGTCACCAAGGTTAGGTTCTGGTAGGGCGAGGGTCAGCCACGCGTCGGTGCCGACTGCCTCGGCGGTGATCGGGAGGTACCTGGTGCCTGCTGC
>JAKEEW010000909.1 GCA_022616375.1 Sporichthyaceae bacterium | reverse complement strand
TCGTGCATCCGATGGTTGGCTTCCTCTCCGGCTGGCCCACCGGCGGCAGCGGCCGCGGTCTAATGTCGATCAGCGCGAAGTCCTCGGCAGCCTGCAACACCGGCAACGCCACCTCGATGACCTCCCCGCCAGCATCGGCCAGCCGCACCAGGGTCCCGGCCAGCCCGATCACCGTGCGCACCACCCCGCCCGAGCGCACCCGGCAGCCCACGCCCAGCACCGCCGGCCGGCCGGGCGCGTTCACCGGCCAGCTCCACCGTCGCTGTCGGCCACGCGCACCGTGGTCTGGGAGTGCAGCGGCCCCACGGTCAGGTCGGCCAGCAGCACCTGCCGCCACAGCAGGTGGAACACCACCGGCAGCACCGCCAGCCCGTCCCCGACCTCGCAGGCGCCAGCAACCAGCGGCGTTGGCTGGGCGAAGGCCTCCAGCAGCCGCTCGGCCAGGCTCGACCGGGCGCCGCAGCGGGCGTGCCGGTAACGCGCCAGCCAGCGCACGTTGGCCACCAGCACGGAATCTGGCACCCCGACCCGGCGAAACACCCAGCCGGCTTGGGCGCAGGCCCGCGCGGTGACGTCAGCGGTGACGTCAAACGCCTCGGCGTCATCCGGCTGGATCCGGTCGTCGGCGCGCACGTCGAGCACCACCCCGGTGCCATCGGCCCGGCGAGCGAAGAAGTCCGGCGCGTGCCGACGACCGCGGTGCCCGTCGTGCCAGTGCAGCCAGAACGGCTGGGCGGCGATGCCGACCACGTCGGGTCGAAGTCCAGCAGCATCAGGTGGTCGCGTTCCAGCCAGGACTCGTAGCCGACGTGGTCGCCGGTCGTGGCGGACCACCAGAGGCCCGGAAAGTTGCGCTGGTGCTTGGCCCAGCCGAACGCGCGCACCGGCACGGCCGCCTCAAAGGGCCGGTGCCAGCACGCGGCCAGCGGCTCTGTGCGTCGCTGACCGCGGTCGTCCACGAACTCCAGCCCGAACTCGCACCAAGCAGCGTCGGCGAACGCGACAGCAGCCCCACCCACCCAGCCCACCCACCGTCATCGGTGACAAGACAGGCGAACTCTAATGGCACAAACCCTCAGCAGGCCAACTTGGGTGGCACACGGTCAAACTTCGATGTCAAAGGACAGCCACCCGCTCTCTGCCTCTCTCTATGTAGTTGTCAATGTGCTGATCACTCGTGAGAGCGAACTTGTGTTCGATAGGATAACCCGGCTCGAAGCGCTCCGCAACCCCGAAATGGCCCATCAGATCGAAGTGACGGGACGACGCGATGGGACGACGCAGGTCAGGCGGACAGCTCGCGTTC
>JAKEEW010000908.1 GCA_022616375.1 Sporichthyaceae bacterium | reverse complement strand
GACCGCATGAAGCGCGCGCTGCTCATCGGCATCGACAAGTACCCCCGGCTGAACCAGCTCGAGAACCGGCCGGACCTCCAGGCCAACGTCGGTCGCCTGGTGGGGGTCATGGGCCGGCGCCCGGGACATCTCTTCCACCCGGCCGAGGGTGAGGGAACCGGTGGCATCCTGTTCGGGCACGGCCCGGTGTTCGGCGACTTCAACTTCGAGCAGGATCGCGCGGCGGCAACGCTGGTGCTCGGCATGCGGCTGCCCACCACGCTGGTCCCCTACGACGCCGCGCGGGAGGTCCTGCTGACCGAGTCCGATCTCGCGCGGCTGGAGCGCCGGGGTGGCGCGGCCGCCTGGGTGGCGGAACGGGCCCGCGGCTGGCTCGACTACTGGAAGGCGGACGTGGGACTGCCGGGCTTCTACCCGTTCGACCTGCTCGCGGGGGCCTACGTGATCGCCGCCGACCGGTTCGACTGTGCCGAAGCGGAGGCGTGGATCACCCGGGACCTGCGGCTCTGGGGCCGGCTCTGGGGTCCGTGGGCGGTGCTGGTGCAGCCGCAGGGCATCCGGCCGGCGGAGCCCAAGGTGCACGGCCCGGTGCTGTACTGCGAGCGGCCTGCTCCGGAGCTCCACCGCTGGCTCATGACCACGCTTCTGGAGTGAGACCGCCGCGCGCTGGCGGCCGGTTGCGTGGCTCGCCACATTCGAGCCGTCCTCTGGCGGTGGTCATGGCGGAGCTTCGCGTCACTGTATACGGCGGTGCGGCCGGTGAGATCGGCGGCAACCGGATCCTCCTCGAGACCGGCGAGGGAGATTGGCTGCTGGATTTCGGCATGCGCTTCGGTGAGACGGGCAGGTACTTCGAGGAGTTCGTGAAGCCGCGCGGGGCCGCGCTCGGGTTGCGCGACTACCTCCGCATGGGCCTGCTGCCGCCGCTCGAGGGGCTGTACCGCGACGACCTCTGGTGCCACGAGCCCGACTGCTGGGAGCGGTACCGGGGCCACCCGCACTACGCCAGGGTCGGCCAGCTCCGCGGCGTGCTCCTCTCCCACGCCCACATGGACCACAACGGCTGCCTCGGCTTTCTCGGGCCCGACATCCCGGTTTACACCGGTCTCACCACGGCGATCATCGGCAAGTGCCTGCAGGACCCGAAGCCGACCGGGCCCGACGTCGAGCTGTGCTATCTCGCACCCAAGCAGCATGCCGGCGATGGCGTGCTCGGTGGCGTGCGCGGCGCGCCGAGGGAGCAGCGGAAGCACTACATCTGCGAGAGCGGACCCGAGATCGAGCGCGCGATGGCGGCGCTGGGGCCGTTCTGGGGATCGGTTCCGGGCGAGCGGACCACGATCCGCTCCGCCCCGCTCGAGCTGGCCGAGCCGGAGCGGCTGGGCGTCAAGTTCTGGCGCGTGGACCATTCGATCCCGGGGTCGG
>JAKEEW010000161.1 GCA_022616375.1 Sporichthyaceae bacterium | reverse complement strand
GGCGCCGCCAGCGGCAGCTCCACCCCGCGCAGCACCTGCAGGCCGCGCATGCCCATGCCGCGGGCGGCCTCGACCACGTCGCGGTCGACCCCGCGCACGCCGACGTAGGCGTTGGTGAGGATCGGCGGGATGCCGAGCAGGACCAGCGCGAAGATCACCGTGCGCTGGGAGAGGCCGCCCCATGACCACGGCACCGCCAGCGCGATCAGCGCCAGGCTCGGCAGCGCACGGCCGATGTTGGTGGCGTTGATCGCCAGGAACGCGCCACGGCCGGTGTGGGCCAGCCACAGCGCCAGCGGCAGGGCGACGACCAGGCAGATGAGCAACGAGATCGCCGAGATCTGCAGGTGCTCCACGATCCGCTGGACGACCTCGCCCGGGTGATCGGCGATGAAGCCGAACAGGTTGCTCATCTGGCCGTCCTCGAACGGGTCCAGGGGGCGATGAGGTGCTGGACGCCGAGCAGGACGAGATCGGCGGCGACCGCCAGCGCGATCGCCAGCACCGCGCCGAGCAGGACCTGGGTCATGAACAGCCGCTGCAGCCCGTCGGTGATGAAGGTGCCGAGGTTGTCCATGCCGATCAGGGCGCTGATGGTGACCAGGCCGATGGTGGTGACGGTGGCGACCCGCAGCCCCGCGACGATCACCGGTAGCGCCAGCGGCAGGTCGACCCGCAGCAGCACCTGGAGCGGGGACAGGCCCATGCCGACGGCGGCCTCGCGCACGTCGCGGGGGACGCTGTCCAGCCCCGCGACGGTGTTGCGGATGAGGATCAGCAGTGTGTAGCTGACCAGGGCGATCTCGGCGGTGAGCACGGTCGGCCCGGTGATCGTGACGAGGATGGCGAACAGCGCCAGGCTCGGGATCGTGTAGAGGATCCCGGCGACCGACGCGACCGGCCCGTACAGCCACCGCTGCCGCACGATCAGCAGCGACAGCGCCAGCGAGATCGCGAAGCCGATCCCGACCGCGATCAGGGTGAAGACCGTGTGATTGGCGAGCCGGGTGACGATGACCTCCCCGTGCCGGCTGATCCAGCCCCAGTCGACCAGCGGCCCCTGGCCGCTCTGGGCGACCAGTCCCAGGCTCGCCAGGCGCATCAGAGGAACCAGCTCGGCTGTAGCAGCGGCTTGTTCACGTGATCTCCCCCGGTCCGGTGAG
>JAKEEW010000907.1 GCA_022616375.1 Sporichthyaceae bacterium | reverse complement strand
CTAGTACTGCAGCCTCACAGTGTGATCACGGTCGGCGTGTCGTGCGGCCGTGAGACGGCCACCGCGTGATGCTTCGGGTTGTGTATGGACTCGAAGCGGTCGCGGTGGCCGCGGATGTCAGGGTAGAGGTGGATCGGTGGCGGGGCGAGTTCGCCGGGGTGTTCGACCGGGTCGCGGGTCGGTTCGCGCAGGTGCAGTCGCGGTTACGGGCTCGGGGGTATCTGCTGGGCCTGTTGTCGCAGACGGAGCGCAAGAACGGCTGGTCGATCGCGGAGTTCGCCGGGGACGCTGATCCGCAGGGGATGCAGCGGTTGCTCAATCACTACCGGTGGGACGCCGACGCGGCCCGCGATGACCTGCGCGGGTATGTGGTTGAGCGGCTCGGCGATGACCGGGCGGTGTTGGTGGTCGATGAGACCGGGTTCGTGAAGAAGGGCCGCCGGTCGGCCGGGGTGCAGCGGCAGTACACCGGCACCTCGGGGAAGATCGACAACTGTCAGTTGGGGGTGTTCCTGGCGTATGCGTCGCGGCATGGCCGGGCGCTGGTGGATCGGGAGCTGTACCTGCCCCGGTCGTGGGTCGAGGATGCGGGCCGCTGCGCCGAGGCCGGGGTGCCCGCCGGGGTGGGGTTTGCGACCAAGCCGGAGCTGGCCCGGCGGATGCTCGAGCGGGCGGCGACCGCGGGGGTGCCGTTCGGCTGGGTGGCCGGCGACGAGGTCTACGGCCAGCACGCCGGGCTGCGCACCTGGTTGGAGGGACAGCGGATCGGCTATGTGCTGGCCGTGCCGTGCAGCCAGCCGGTGGTGCCCACCGCGGCCGGGCTGGCCCGGGCGGACACCCTGGCCGGCCGGCTGCCGCGCGCGGCCTGGCAGCGCTACTCGTGCGGGGACGGGGCGAAGGGACCGCGACTGTATGACTGGGCGCTGATCGCCACTGTCCGGCCCGAGCAGTCGCTGCTGGTGCGCCGCCCGGTCGGCGACGGCGAGCACGCCTACTTCCTGTGCCATACCCCGACCCCGACCCCGCTGGCCGAGCTGGTCCGGGTGGCCGGGTCCCGGTGGGCGATCGAGGAATGCTTCCAATCGGCGAAGAACGAGACCGGGCTGGACCACTACCAGGTCAGACGCTACGACGCCTGGTACCGGCACATTACCTTGAGCATGCTCGCCCACGCCTTCCTGGCCGTGCTGGCCGGTGCGGCGGAAAAGGGGGACCCGGCGGCTGTGGACAACCAACCCGCCCCCGCGTGATCATGAACCGGGGGCGGCGGGGCTGATCCCGCTGACCGTCAACGAGGTCCGCCGCCTGTTCGCCGCCCTCACCACCGTGGCGGCCACACCAGCGACCATCGGCGCCTGGTCACACTGGCGACGACGACACCAGGCCCGCGCCAGACAATCCCACTACCGACGCCGACTCCAGATGATCAATAACAGGCTGAGGCTGTAGTACTAG
>JAKEEW010000906.1 GCA_022616375.1 Sporichthyaceae bacterium | reverse complement strand
CGCATCGACCGATCACGCAACTCCTGCGGATACTTCCTCGGTGCTGGCACAACCCCACCTCCAGGTGAGATCAGACCATGCACCAAACCCGGTGCGGTTCATGGCCTGGTCCCATCCGGCTGGTCGGCATGGTGTCGGTGATTCTGCCCGCCAGGGGTCCCCTTGGAATCTGTTGGACTCACCAGTGTTGTGCCGAAGCCAACGCCAGCAATGAGAGAGCCAATCAGCCAGACAAGCGGAGCCTGTGCAAGAGTCTGACCCAGAACGGCCGCGATACCAACACCAATTGCCCCTGCAGCCATTCCAATTCTTAGCTGCCTGGCCATTGGCTCTGCATCTCCGCCTCCCTCACGAAGATGCCTAACATGGGTCGCCCGCCGAAAGCCTAGCCAGACACAAAGCAGCCACAGAACAAACGTGAGCAGGAACTGGACCAGACCCCAGCCCGTATGCCGCAGCTCAGCAGCCTGGGCTGCGAGGACCCCCACTCCAAGGAGAAAGGTGAAACCCATGACGAAATAACGAAGCATCATCGCCTATCCGAACCAGTCTCCGATCCAACCACCAATCGGCGTGTGATCAGTTACCCAATCCACGCCAATACTACCTGCAGCGTAGATTCCAGCCCCGGTCACTCCCGCCACAACAAGGCCGCAACCGACACCGGTAGCGCAGAGGCCAGCGGCTATGTATCCCGCCGCTGCAGCTGAGCCTGCACCCACCGCACCGGCCACACCAGCTCGGGCCAGCTTCTGTCCGTCGGAGAGGTCGTCCCGTCCGAGATCGTTTAGGAATTGACCACCCGCAGATGTGAATCCACCGAAACCCGCGGCGCTTACCTTGGCAAAAGTGGAGACCCGCGGATCCTTAACTCGACCGAGGGCATCTGTGGCATCGCCGCACACGGCACAACCAGGGCGGGTACTGTGTGCATATTCCCACATGCCCGCGTTGAGCCCAACGCCACCTTGCACGGCGCCTGGAACGCTGAATATGTCGTTGGCAGCGGAGCGTCCTCGGTCCGACCAGGAACTCGGCCCGCTGCCTGACCCGGCCGACGAAGAAGCGCGACCAGCACCCTTTCCGCTGCGCTTGGCGATGATTTGTCGGGTGCGTTCGCGCTGTTCGCGGCGCTTTTCCATGTCTCGTTTCTGCTTGGGGACGCGGATGGGCGCGTAGTTTCTGGTCTTGCCCTTGCCCTTGCCGACCGTAGATTTCTTCTTGGTGATGGTGGACGGCTTCTTCTTGGGCGGGCCGCCGCCGTCGGACATGAGGATGAGCCCGGTCGGGTCGGTGTAGGTGGTGGGGTTGTTCCCGGCGTAGGTGTAGGGGTTGGACAGTTGCGGCGCGCGCATGTCGACGATCGGGTCGGGGGTGAGGAACCGGGCCAGGTTGGGGTCGTAGTAGCGGGCGTTCAGATACACCAGCCCGGTCGAATCGTCGGCGGTTTGCCCGAGCCAGCCGCGCTGGGTGGGTAGTACGGCGGCGCCGCGTTTGCCGCCGTGTGGTAGGTAGCGTTGCCGGCTGACCACGCCGGTGGCCGCGTCGACGGCGATCTGGGTGGATGCCTGGGGGCTGTTGGCCAGCCAGGTCAGCCCGGCCCCGGTGCGCATCGCGACGACCGCGCCGGTGCCGTCGGTGTAGTAGCGGCTGGCGGTGACGCTGGGACCGGACAGGACCAGTTCCATGCCGGGCAGGTAGAGGGTCTTCGACCCGTCGGGCAGGGTGCGGATCAGCCGCTGCCCGTCGGCGTCGTAGACCATCGAGGTCGTTCCGGATCCGGCCACCGTGGCCGAGGCCAGCCGGTGCTGGGCGTCCCAGGCGTAGCTGGTGGTGACCCCGGACACGGTGCGGGAGACCATCTGCCCGGCCTGGTCGTAGCTGTAGGTCTCGCTGCGCCCGCCGCCGGACACCCCGGTGGCCGCGTGCGGGCCGGCGGTGGGCAGGCCGGGGCCGTAGCTGTAGGTGGCGGTGCCGGCGGTGGTGGTGGCGGTGGCGATGTTGCCATCGTCGGTGTAGGTCCAGGACTGGTTGTACGGGTCGGGCCCGCCGGCCACATACCCGGCGCAGGACCCGGCGGTGGTGGTGTAGGCGGAGGTCAGCCGCTGCGCGTCGTCGTAGCCGAAGCACTCCCTTTGCGCGGCGAGGGCGTCGTGGATGGAGGTGGTGTTGCCGGAGTTGTCGTAGCCGTAGCGGTCGTCCTGGGCCAGGGTGGCGCCGCGGCTGGTGGTGATGGTGGCCAGCCGACCCACGGTGTCGAAAGTGTAGCCGCGGGTCAGGGGCTGCCCGCCGGCCTGCCCGTAGGTCTTGCCGCCCAGCAGCGCGTCCCCGCGCCACGTGGTGCTGGTCACGTACGGGTCCAGCCCGGACAGGGAGTTGGGCGCGCCCTGGGCGGTGTAGCCGGTGGTGACCGTCTCCTGGGCCAGCCCGCCCGCGGCCGGGTAGGTCAGCGACGTCTGGTGGCCGGCTGCGTCATACCCGTAGGAGAACTGGTATGACCCGGCCAGGTCGCCCTCGCTGGTTGGAATGGTGATCGCGGTGGAAGTGGGCCGGCCACGCCCGTCGTAGCCGCCCACGGCAGTGACGTAGTTCTGCCCGCCGCTGATCGCCGTGGTGGTGACCAGCCGGCCCTGGGCGTTGGCCACGCCGGTGTCGTAGGCCCAGGTCGCAGCAGTGGCTTTGGCCTCGCCGGACGGGGTCACATTGCGCTGGGTGGGCCGGTTCAGGTCGTCGTAGGCGGTTTCGATCACGTGACCCAGCGCGTCGGTGGTCTGGGTCACGTTGCCGTTGCCGTCCAGAACCGAGGCCAGCGAACCCGCGTCCGGGTCACTGGAGCTGGTCTGCCGCCCGGCCCAGTCGTAGCCGTAGCTGATCGTGTTCGCGCCGGTGCCCGGCGGGTCGATCGAGGCCAGCTCACCCCGCGGCGTGTAGGTGTAGACGGTGTCCGCGGTCGACGCGCCCACATCTTCGGTGACCTTGGTCGTGTCCCCGTCGGCGTTGACGAACGTCTCGGTCGTCCCGCCAGTGGGCGGGGTGAGCACGGTGCGGTCCCCGCGGTAAGCGGTGCTGGTGCGCCACTGCTCGACCCCGGACGCCTCGGTGATCACCGCGACCTCGCGGCCCAGGCTGTCATACACACTGGCGGTGGCGGTGGGCAGTGCGCTGGTGGCGGCGTTGTGCAGCCCGGAGCCGGCCGCTGAGGAGTTGTAGAACGGGCGGGACACCGTGGCCACCTGCCCGCGGGTGTCGTAGTAGGTGGCCGTGATCGTCCGGCCGGTGCCGGTCGGCGACGGGGCCTGGACCTCCCGCTCCCGGCCCAACCCGTCCAGGTAGGTGTAGGAGGGCAGGTACGTGGTCCCCGACTGCAGCGTCTCGCTGAGCACCCGCGGCGGCGCGGTCACCGGCCCAACGGCGCCGTCGAAGGTCAACGTGTAGGTGAACCGGGCGCTGGGATCGCCGCCGGCCCGCGGCTCGGTCGGCGACCAGGCTCGGATCAGCCGCCCCAGCGGGTCGTAGTCGTACTCGCTGACCTGGTTATTCGCGTCCTGGCTCTTAGTCTCGGCACCGGTGGCCGCCGACCGCCACGAGGTGCTGACATGCCCGAGCGGGTTAGTGACCTGGACGGTGTCGACCGGCCGTCCGGTCGACGGAGTGTAGACGGTGTTGGTGATCTTGCCGCGGCCGTCGGTCTCGGACACCACCCGTCCGTGGTTGTCGTAGGTGGCCTTGGTGGTCAGGTAGGTG
>JAKEEW010000160.1 GCA_022616375.1 Sporichthyaceae bacterium | reverse complement strand
TGACGGTCACGGTCTGGCTCCCGGAGATCGTTCCGTCCGACGCCGAAACACCCTGGCCGCCCGCGGTGCGCAAAATGACGGCGCCGGTGAACGTGTGGGTCCCGGCGTCGGCCGGCTGGAAGGTGTACGCTCCGGGGAGCGTGGCGGTGCCATCCGTGGAGCTGAAGGTGATCGAGCCGGTGTAGCCGGTCACCACGTTCCCGAACGCGTCACGAACCGTCACGGTTACGTCGGCCGCCGAACCGGCGGCGATGGGGTCGGGTATGCCGGATACCAGGAAGCTCGCCGGAGCGGTCGCCGGCTGGACCGTCACCGTCTGGCCGCCGACCAGCGAGCCATCCGAGACCGTAACCGTCTGGCTCCCCGCCGTCACCAGCGTGACGCCACCGGCGAACGTGTGGGTCCCGGCGTCCGCCGGCTGGAAGGTGAACGGCGCCGGCAGGGTCGCGCCCCCATCGGTGGAGGTGAAGGTGATCGTCCCGGCATATCCGATGTCGACGTTCCCGTGGGTGTCACGGGCAACCACCGTCACGTTCACCGGCACACCCGCTCCGGCCGGGTTGGGGATACCGCTCACCGCGAGCGTGGTGGCGGATCCGGGAGTCACGTCCACCGTGGCGGTCTGGGTGATCGGCGTTCCGTCGATGGTGGCCGAGACCGTCTTGAGCCCGGAGGTGATCGAGCTGAGGGTGCCGGTGGTCACCCCGGTCGGGTCGGTCGCGGCCGGCTGACTGAGCGTGTTGCCCGCGCCGCTCGCCAGCAGGACCACCGGCGCACCGGCGACCGGATTGTTCGACGCGTCACGGGCCGTCACGGTTATCGTGCTCGAGCCGGTGCCGGCAACGATGGTTCCGGGATTGGCCACGACCGTGGAATTGGTCGCGGAGATCGACCCGGCGATCACGCTGACTGTCTGGCTGCCACTCAGCGTTCCCACCGTGGCGTCGGTGACCGTGACACTTCGACTCCCGATGGTCCGCAAGGTGACGCCGCCCACAAACGTGTGGCTGCCGGCGTCGCCGGCCTGGAAGGTGAAGCCGGCGGGCAGGGTGGCCGCGGGGTCGGTGGCGGCAAAGGTCACCGTGCCGGTGTAACCGGTCGCCACGTTGCCGAACGGGTCGAATGCCGTGACCACGAGGCTCGCACTCGTACCCGCGGTGAACGGGTCAGGCAGACCGCCCGCGGTCAGGGTCGCCGCCGCGGCCGGATCCACCGCGACCGACTGGCTACCGACCAGCGCGCCCGCGGTTGCGGTAACGCTGCGTGTGCCGGCCGTGCGAAGCGTGACCCCACCGGTGAACGTGTGGGTCCCGGCGTCTCCGGCCTGGAAAGTGTAGTTCGCGGGCAGGGTAGCGGCGCCGTCAGTGGAGGTGAACCCGACGGTCCCCACGAAGCCCGTCGCCGCGTTCCCATAGAGATCGTTGGCCGTGACCGTGATGCTGGCCGGAACTCCGGCGGTGACCGTCGCGGGCATCCCGGTTACGACCAGGCCCGCCGCCTGGCCGGGGCTCACCTGGCTGCTGTACGGGCTGCCACCGATGGCGAGCCCGCCCAGCGTGATGGCGATGTTGTCGGCGCCGGCAACGGTGGGGGTGTATCCAACAGTGTAGGTGCCGTTGCCGTTGTCGGCGATCGCGACCACCGCGCCGGCGTTCGCCCCGCTCACCACGATGCCCAGCGGCCCGCTCGACGACGTCCGGTTATTCCCCAGTGAGTCGCGGGCCTGTACGGTGATCGTGGTGACCGCGCCGGCCGTCCCCGGCGGGACCGTGGCCGTAGTCTGCGCCGCGCTGGGCGGCCCGGCCACGACATTGCTCGAATAGGGACTGCCACCGATCGCCACACCGCCCAGCGTGATGGCCAACTGATCCGGGCCGGTTTCGAGCGGAGTATAGGTTGCGGTGTAGCTCCCGTCACCGTGGTCGGTCACGGTC
>JAKEEW010000905.1 GCA_022616375.1 Sporichthyaceae bacterium | reverse complement strand
GTGTCAACGCCGGCCGAAGGTTGAGCAGTTGCCGCCGGCTGAATTCTGAGCAGGTCTAGTCGGGTTGGTGGGCCTCCCTTCGTTTGTCTTTGAGTCGGTAGGACTCGCCTTTGAGGGCCACCAGCGGAACGCAAAGCTGCTGCTGACGGTCACGCTGTCGCCTTCGGTGTCCGTTCCGGGGCTCTATGTCCATCCTGATCACCGTCGTCGGCTTCGGCGACCTGCCGTTCGGAGCATCCTGGATGTCTAGCTATAAGCGCCGCATGTCTAGCTGGTCTGGCCGCAACGACTGTAGCCCTCCCTGGTGGCCAGCACTGCAAAGGGAGATCCATACTTCGGTGCTGCGACACGCGGTGCTAAATGATAGACACTTGTCGTCATCGACCCTAGCCTGCGGGGTGGGAGGTGAGGCGGGTGAGCCACGCAAGCCGGCTGCGGGCGCTGGCCGAGTCGGGTCTGGTGCATCCCAACCCGGCCGGGGTGCGCGCACCGCTGTTCGTCCCGGACGCGGGATTCTTCCTGGCCGCGGACAAGGTGCAGGTGAAGTACGAGATGCTGCGCGCCCATCTGGTCGAGGGCCAGCCGGTGACCGACGCGGCGTCGGTGCACGGCTACTCGCGGGCGGCGTTCTATCTGGTGTCGGCTTCCTTCGAGCAGTTGGGGATGGCGGGACTGCTCGACCAGCCGCGGGGTCGCCGCGGGCCGGTCAAACTGCGCGCGGAGATCGCGGAGTTCATCCGGACCACCGCGACCGGGTCGGGGGCCGAGGTGGCCGCCCAGGTGGCGGACCGGTTCGGGGTGCGGCTGCACCGGCGAACCGTCGAGCGGGCCCGCGGCCGGTGAACGCCCGGTCGTTCTGGCCGCCGGGCGAGGCGGCACAGGTCGACTACGAGCACCTGCGTGCCCACCTGCTGGAACACACCTGCCTGCCAAGCGGGTTGGCCGCTGCCCGGTTCGCCCGCCGCGGCCTGGCCGGGCTGATCATCGAACCGGTCGCCGAGCCGGTGTTCCTCGCCGAGATGGTCGGCGCCACCCGGCCGCCGTGGACACCGCACCTGGACCCGAGGGTGCCGGTGTTAGCGGCCGGCTACCAGTTCCTGCTCGACACCGCGGCCGCCCGGGAAACCGCGGGAGGCCGCGTGCCGCTGGCCGGGCGGGGTCTGCGATGAAGGTGGCCCTCTACGCGCGGGT
>JAKEEW010000904.1 GCA_022616375.1 Sporichthyaceae bacterium | reverse complement strand
AGCCTGTCCAACAACATCCTTGGCGGCCCCGCCCACCTTGTCCACGACCTCGACATCGACGACGCCACCGACACGGTGGTCTCCGCGGGCAAGTCGGCGACGTGGATCACCCAGAACCCGTGGGCGACCAACCCGGCCAACGTGGGCTGGCGGCCGTTCGTCCGCCAGGAAGGCTCGGGCATCTCCCGGTCGGTCCTGATCCACCCGGCCGACTCGCTCAAGGTCGGCGCCGCCGACGTCGACCGGGCCTTCTACACCTGGACCGACGGCGCCGAAGCGCAGCCGCGCTGCCACCTCGCCCAGATCGTCGACGCGGGTGTCTCCCCGAGCGCGATCTACGGCAGCTTCATCCGCCCGAGCGGCAAGGTCATCCTCGGCCGCGAGACCACCATGGTGGTGTCCAACACCGACCCGTGGCAGGTGGGCGGCGGGACCTGGGTCAAAGACAGCCTGGCCAGCGTCACCACCGGCGACATCATCGGCGTCGCCGAGTTCATCTCCGACGCCTCCGACACGATCGTCCTGGCTGCCTCCTCCGGCAACGACACCACCGGCCAAGGTGGGATCTTCCGCAAGGTCGGCGCCGGCGCCTGGCCCGCCACGCCAGCCCAGTCGTTTCCGGGGGTCACCGACCATCAAAACCCGGTCACCTTCCTCGCCGCCGACGGCTCGGACCTGGTGTTCTGCCTGGCCCCGACCGCCGGGCTGTACCGCTCGGCCAACGCCGGCGCAAGCTGGACGCTGATCTGGCCCAAGACCGTCCCCACTGGTAACCAGCGCTGGTATGGCCGGGCGGCCCGCGACCCCGCCACCCCGGCCACCCTGTACGTCTCGTGGGGCGACGCGGGGCTGTGGCAGGTCACCGGCGCTGATGCCGGCACGCTGAACGCCAACGGGACCACCGCCACCGGCACGATCACCGCCGCCAAGCTCACCCAGCCGGGGCTGCTGGCCGCCACCAGCCGGATCGGCGCCATCGCCGTCGACGCCACCACCAGCGACCTCGTGGCGTGCCGGCTGGCCAACGACCCCCTCGGCCCTGGGCT
>JAKEEW010000903.1 GCA_022616375.1 Sporichthyaceae bacterium | reverse complement strand
GGACCCGCACCTGTGGCTCGACCCGACCCGCCTGGCCACGATCGCGACCAAGCTCAGCGAGAAGCTGGCCGAGTTCGATCCGGACAACGCGTCGGCATACCGGACCCGGGCCACCGAACTCGGCACTGAGTTGGGCCGACTGGACCGCGAGTTCGCCGATGGACTGAGCAACTGCGAACGGCATGAGATCGTCGTCAGCCACGCCGCGTTCGGCTACCTCGCCGACCGGTACGGCCTGCGGCAGATCCCCATCACCGGGCTGTCGCCCGAGGTTGAGCCGACGCCGCAGCATCTGGCCGCGGCGGCGGACGAGGCGAGGCGGGTCGGCGCGACAACGGTCTTCTTCGAGACTCTCGCCAGCCCTCGAGTGGCCGAGGTCGTAGCCACCTCCATCGGTGCGCAGACGGCCGTCCTCGATCCGATCGAGGGGCTCGAACCGGGCACGCCGGGGGACTACCTTTCTGTCATGCGGGACAACCTGGCCCAGCTGCGCGCGGCCCTGGGCTGCACGTGAACATAGTCGAAGTCCGGGGAGCCGAGGTCGGCTACGACGAGCGACCCGTCCTCCGGGGCGTCACCCTGGCCGTGGCTCCGGGTGAGGTCCTCGCGATCCTCGGCGCCAACGGCTCCGGGAAGTCCACTCTCATTCGGGCCATTGTGGGCCTGGTGCCAATGACCGCCGGCACTGTGTCCCTGTTCGGGCAAAACGGGCGTCGTCCAGGTCGGCGGGCTTTGCGACAGCAGTGGCGCCGGATCGGGTACGTACCGCAGCGACTCGGCGCTGGAAGCGGGGTGCCCGCGACGGTGGCCGAGGTCGTCGCCTCCGGGCGGTTGGCCCGACGCGGGCTGCTGCGACCCGTACGCATTCAGGATCGGGCCGCGATCGAGGCCGCGCTCGCCGCGGTGGGCCTCGCCGACCGGGTCCGCGATCCGGTGTCGTCGCTCTCCGGCGGCCAGCAGCAGCGCACGCTGATCGCACGGGCCCTGGCCGCCGAGCCGGAGCTGCTGATCCTCGACGAACCCACCGCCGGCGTCGACGCCGAAAGCCAGGCGGCG
>JAKEEW010000159.1 GCA_022616375.1 Sporichthyaceae bacterium | reverse complement strand
GACCGCCGCCCACGGCGACCTGCACTGGGCCAACCTCACCGCACCACGGCTGGTCATCCTCGACTGGGAAGGCTTCGGGCCCGCCCCAGCCGGGTTCGATGCCGCAAACCTGCACGCCTACACCCTCGCCGCCCCCAAACTCGCCAGCCACATCCGCCATCGGTTCGCGGCAGTGCTCGAAACCGACGACGGGCGGCTCGCCCAACTGACGACCGCGGCGATGATCCTCCAAGCCGCCGAACGCGACCCCGTCCACGCCCGACTCGCGCCACACATCCGCGCCTACCTGACCACGCTCGTCGGCAGCCGCCAGCCGGGCTAGCAGAGCCAAACAGCCGGCAGCGGATCCTGGCTCACCTGGCGGGCATTCCGCACGAACGAATAGCCGCAAGAACCAGCATCGGCTGTCCCGGTCAGTCGGTGATCTCGCACAGCGGGATTGTTTCAGCGCAATGCCCTACACCCGGCTCGCACCGCCGACTCCGCTGAGATCCGGCACGAGCGTCACGGGTGGAAGCCAGTCAAGTCATCTCAAGGCGTCCGCTAGGCGTGTCCCGCAGCATCCGCCGGTGACCGGTCGTATCGTTCATCTGTTCGAACAGCCGGATTGGTGGGAGCTCGGGTTGTCGGTCATCTTGACAGGCTTCGATCCCGACCGCCTCGCCCGACTGCGGGACCGATTCTGGTGCCTGGATGCTGAGGGTCTCGCCGATCAGATCGAGCTCGGCCAGCGAGCTCGAGGCGGCGACTGCTTTTCTGTGGCGCTGCCCAGGTCGCCGGTCTGCCATCACGCGAACCTCGGCACCGACGGTCTGTGGCACTTAGTGCACCCGCTCACCGGCGCCATCGCGTGCCGTCGCCTGCACCGTGGCTCGCTGGATCCATCCCGCCCAGCGCGCCGGCTCCGGCCGAGACAGCGTGTGGAGCTGGTGGCGGGATCGGAGTTCCGGCTGGCGCCGGCTGTTTCGCTGCCGGAACGGTGCGATCAACGGCCGGGTGGGATGTGGACCGGCTATGTCCGGGTTCCTAGCGACGCGCCCGAGGAGTGGCCCGGGCCGCGGCCGCCCCTGTGGTTCGTGTGGAAGGTGCTCTACCCGTTGCAGCGGTACCGTTGTGCGGCCTGCCAGCTGCGACCGCCGCATGTGGTCGATCACGATCACATGACCGGGCTTGT
>JAKEEW010000902.1 GCA_022616375.1 Sporichthyaceae bacterium | reverse complement strand
CTGCTGGCGACCCCGGACCTGGCCACCTACGTGGGCTACCTCGCCATCCTGCTGTGCGGCCACGCGGCGGTGCCCCTCGGACCGGACAACCCGACCGCCTTCAACGTGGCGGTGGCGACCGGGGCCGGACTCGACGCGACGTTGGCCGCCGGGCCGCTGGGCGAGGACCTGGCTACGCGCGGCATCGCGGTGCTCGACCCTGGCGACGCGATGGCGGGGCCGCCCGGCCCGGCCGCCGACCGAGGCGCGCCCGACCGTGTCGCCTACATTCTGTTTACCTCGGGCTCGACGGGCCGGCCCAAGGGCGTGCCCGTCAGCCACCGCAACCTGAGCGCATACCTCGACGTGGTCGTGCCGCGCTACGAACTCGGGCCCGGTGCTCGGCTGTCACACACGTTCGCGCTGACGTTCGACCCATCGGTGTTCGACATCCTCGGCGCGCTCACCACCGGCTCCTGCCTGGTGGTGCCGCGGCGCCGCGAATTGCTGAACCCGGTGGGATACGCCAGTTCGCGCCGTCTCACCCACTGGTACTCGGTGCCGTCGCTGATCTCGCTCGCCCGCCGGCTCGGTTCGCTGTCGGCGGGCAGCCTGCCCACCCTGCGCCGCAGCATGTTCATCGGCGAACCGCTGCCCCGTGACCTGGCCCGGGCCTGGTCGGCGGCGGCCCCCGCCGCCCCGCTGCACAACATCTACGGTCCGACGGAGCTCACCATCAGCTGTGCCGAACACGTCGCGTCGGCGGCCGAACTCTCGGCCGGTGACGGTAGCGACAACGACACGGTGCCGATCGGCCTGGTCCACCCTGGCTTGCACTGGGTGCTGCTCGACGACGACGGCGCGGGCGAGGGCGAGGGCGAGCTTTGCGTGCGCGGGCCCCAGCGGTTCGGCGGCTACCTGGACCCGGCCGACAACGCGGACCGGTTCGTGCGGCGACGCGGCGACGGCCTGGAGCCGGTGGCCGCCGGCGAGGCCGTCGGGCCGGACGACTGGTACCGCACTGGCGACCGGGTGCGGGTGACGAGCGACGGCCTGCTGCACATCGGCCGGGTGGACCGGCAGGTGAAGGTCAGCGGCTACCGCATCGAACTCGGCCATGTCGAGGCCGCACTGCGGGCCACCGCCGGCGTCGCGGACGTGGGTGTCGTGGCCGTGCCCGACCTGGGTGGCCAGCTCACCCTTGTCGCGTTCGTCACCGGGGAGGCCGGTGCCATCGAGCGGCTGCCCAGGTCGATGCGGGCGGTCGTGCCGCCGTACCTGGTGCCTGGCCGCTTCGTCAGCCGGGCGGCGCTCCCGCTCAACGGCAGCGGCAAGACCGACTACGTCGCGCTGCGGGCGTCAGCCAAGCGGCTGCTCCATGGCTGACGTAGGTTCGCGAGCCGGCGACGAGCGCAACGAGACCGGCTTCGGCAAGAATCATCGATGATAGTCTCACCGTCGCTCCGGGAGCATTTGGCGTGCGTAGGCCGCGCAGCGTGCACCCCGCAGATACGAGCTGGACATCCGTCGCGGGAGGGAGCCGACGATGGACGCACGCGAAACCGTCGCCCGGGCCTGGTGCGAGATTCTAGACGTGCCCGCCGTGGAGCCGGATGACGACTTCTTTGCTCTCGGCGGCGACTCGATGTCCGCCATCCGTCTGGTGTCCCAGGTCGAGTCCGAGCTCGGCGTGGTGTTTCCGCTCGAATCCCTGTTCCGGGACGGATCCTTCAAGGAGATCGTCGAGGCGCTCGAGCAGTCGGCGCGATGACGCGTGCCGGCTTCGGCCGGACGGCAACGCTCGCTAGGGACCCGAGGAACGGCATGCCGGCTTCAGCAATGAGGCAGCCTGGAACTCGCGCAGCTGAACTGGCTCGGAAGAAAGAACCGTAACCGACGCAGCATAACCATTCTCCGGCTCAAGATCCCACATCTGGGTGGAGTCGAGAAGCTGCTCGCGACCCTCGTACGCAAGCAGACGGGGTGGTTGGTCGGGAGGAGAAACTGCGACTGCATGGAGCGGCACCCGTAATCCGTCACCCGTTGCCTTCAGGATCGATTCCTTCCGTGTCCACAGTCGGTAGAAGGCCGCGATGTCGGGGATGTTCGACCCAGGTAGACGAGCTGCCTCTACCTCGGCTAGGACGTGCGGGAGCAGGTTGGGAATGTCGATCCTTGGGTCGATCTGCTCGACGTCGATACCTACTGGAATGGCCGACGCAAGCGCGATCACGATCTTCTGGCCGGAGTGTGCCACCGACGCATTGAGGCCTCCGGG
>JAKEEW010000901.1 GCA_022616375.1 Sporichthyaceae bacterium | reverse complement strand
CGACGACGACAAGCCCAAGCCAAACGCAGCCACTACAAGCGACGACTACAGCGCCTCACCACACGGCCACCGTGATCACGTTCTGCGGTTGGAGTACTAGGAGCCGGCGAGGACATCGTCCTGTCCAGCGCCCGCATTGTCGGCGACGCCTTCACTAGAGTGCTGCCCCATTCGGAGTGGGGTCTGTGGCCCACGGTAGATGCCGTAGTACTCCTCCGTGCTAGTCCGGGGGCGGTGCTCCTCGACCGCTACCAGCCCTACCTCGAGGGAGACGGGCCGTGCGGCGCCGGGCCGTTCATGACGGCCGGTGACCGAGTGATGACTGCTCCGAGGTGGGCTGCACTGGCGGAACTGCTCGAGCCAGTCGACAGCGTCGCTGAACTGCTGAGCACTTTCTCGGCCCGGCCACCCAACAATGCCAATTCCTGACCATCAGGCTGCTGGTCATAACTCTTGCCGGCCGGTCATCCTGGCTCGGGCACCGCGTGCCGCGGTGAGCACGAGCCGCGCCGTGGCCTCGGCGGCTCGGTGCCGGGCGGCGGGCAGCACCGAGGTGTAGGTGTCCGCGACCGGCACGGTCGAGGCGTGGCCGAGCTGATGCTGCAACGCCTTCAGATCCGCGCCGGCGGTGTGGGCCTTCATCATCGGCGGGACGGCGGGCCTCGTGCTCCGGGCACGGCGTCGACGTGCCCTCACCGGTCAGCCAGCGAGCGGTGCGGGAAACGACGCGGAACGCGGCGGGAACGCCGCGGGAAACGTGACCTCCTAGCGTCGTCCCGTCGCTTTGCCGGTGACCTTGCCACGAACCGGTCGTGGGCCGGCGGCGGGCGCTAGGGAGATCACGATGACGACCGCAACCAGCAAGATCCGTCCGCCGCTGAACGGCGTGGACACGCCGACCCTGTTCGCAGCGCTCGATGCCGTCAAGGTGAGCCCGGAGCTGGCGAAGTTCCAGTTCCGTGCGACCAACCGTTGGCTCAGCGGCACGCACAACCGGAGCACCATCCGCGGCTTCCACGGTGCCGGACAGGAGGACAGCACTCGGACCGAGGACTTCGCCTACGACGCCGATCACCCGGCCGTGCTGGTGGGTACCGGCAACGGACCCACGCCGGTGGAGTTTCTGCTGCACGCGATCGCCGCCTGCCTGACCGCCGGCATCGCCAATGTCGCGGCGGCCCGCGGTGTCGCGCTGCGGGAGGTGAGCTCCACTGTGGAGGGTGACATCGACCTGCTCGGGATCCTGGGACTCTCCGATCAGGTGCGCAACGGCTACCAGGGGATCAAGGTCAGCTTCCAGATTTCCGGCGACGCTCCGGACGAGGTCCTGCGCGGGCTCGTCGAGCAGTCCCGGTCCCGATCGGCCGTGTACGACGTGCTGACCAACGGCGTGCCGGTGTCAATCGACGTCGCGACCGCCTGACGACTATGCCGCACACGGACACGGTGATCATCGGCGCCGGCCACGCCGGTCTGGCGATGAGCCGGTGCCTGGCCGATCGCGATGTCCGCCACGTGGTCCTCGACCGGGGGTGCGTCGGCGAACGCTGGCGCACCGCCCGGTGGGACAGCTTCCGCCTTCTCACGCCGAACTGGCTGAGCCGGTTGCCCGGCTGGCGGTACACCGGGCCGGAGCCGGACGGCTTCATGTCCGCCGGCGAGCTCGTCGGCTACCTGTACGGCTACGCCCGCTCATTCGACGCCCCAGTTAGTCCGCACACGCTGGTTACCCGGGTGGAGCAGGCCGGCAGTGGCTTCGTGGTCCATACCGATGGCGCCGCGTGGGCGACGCGCTGCGTTGTCATCGCGACCGGCTACCACAACCGCGCCAAAATCCCGGAGATCGCTACCGGGCTGGCGCCCGACATCGCCCAACTCACCCCGGCCGGGTACCGGTCGCCATCGAGTCCGCCCGACGGAGCCGTGCTGGTGGTCGGCGGCTCGGCGTCCGGAGTGCAGATCGCGCACGAGCTGGTGGGCGCCGGGCGGCGGGTCGTCCTCGCCGTCGGCAGCCATACCCGGTTGCCGCGCCGGTACCGCGGTCGGGACATTCTATGGTGGCTCGACCGGATCGGCTCGCTCGACCACACCATCGACGGCCTACCCGATCCGGCGAGCGCCATGGCCGAGCCGTCGCTGCAACTCGCCGGTACAGCCGAGGGGCGTGGTCCGGACCTCGACGCACTGCGTCGGGGCGGGGTCCGGTTGGTTGGGCGGCTGCGCGCCCTCGACGCCACCAGGGCCGAGTTCGCGGACGACCTGCGGGACACCGTCGGCGCGGCGCAGCGGCGCCTGGACCGGCTGCTCGCCGAGATCGACGCGTACGCGGCCGCGACGCCGGGCACGGCCGATGGTCCGCCCGATCCGCCTCCGGCCATCGCGGTGCCGGCCGGACCGTCCACGATGGACCTCCGGCGGGCCGGCATCTCGGCCGTGGTGTGGGCGACGGGGTTCCGGCCCTGGTACCCCTGGCTCGACGTACCGGTGCTTGATGCGTGCGGCCGGATCCGCCACCGCCGCGGCGTGACCGACGCTCCCGGGCTGTACGCCATCGGCCTGCGTTTCCAGTACCGCCGGAACTCCACGTTCGTCGACGGTGCCCGGCACGACGCCGCCTACCTCGCCGACGATATCACCGCCAGCCGCGCGGTGGGGGTGGGGGGTGCGGTGGACTCCTATGACGTCGTCGTGGTCGGCGCTCGGGCCGTCGGCGCCGCGACCGCGATGCTGCTGGCCCGGAAGGGCCGGCGGGTACTGCTGCTAGACCGTGACCGGTACGGCACCGACACGCTCTCCACCCATGCGCTGATGCGCGGAGGCGTGTTCCTGCTGTCGCGATGGGGTTTGCTCGACGACATCGTCGCCGCCGGTACGCCGCCGGTGCGCAGCACCCGCTTCGACTACGGAGTCGACTCGGTGACCGTCGCGATCAAGCCCACGCTCGGCGTCGAGGCACTCTACGCGCCTCGGCGCACGGTGCTCGACCCGTTGCTCGTGCACGCGGCGGTCGCGGCCGGTGTGGAGGTCCGGTTCGGCGTCCGCGTGGCGGGCCTGCTCCACGATGACTCGGGTCGGGTCGTCGGGGTGCACGGCCGGGACCGGACGGGTGCCGCGGTGGCCGTTCGGGCCGGACTCACGGTCGGCGCGGACGGGATCCGGTCGACGGTGGCCCAGGCCGCGGGCGCCGCGACGCAGCGCGTCGGCACCGGCGCCGGCACGGTCATCTACGGCTACTGGTCGGAGCTACCCGCCCCCCCGGCGATCACCGCGCGACTCGCGTTCGATGGCCTGATCGAGGAGAAGCCGCACCACGCCCTCACGCACCTGCACGCGGCGCAGCTCGGCCCACTGGTCGAAGCGGTTCTCAGGAAGCAGATCACCGGCGTAGACCTCAAGCGCCTGCTCGGTGTCGCCCCGCCGGGCGGCGGCCTCGAAGGCGTCGACGTCGACCCACAGGCCGTCGGCCTCCAGGCTGACCAGGTCGTCTCGCAGCCGCACCTGCCCAGCGGCAAGCGCCCGCCGCGCGAAGTGCAACGCCTTGGTCAAACCGCCTGGCACCGGCCGCCTGGTCGAGATCGGGCCACAGCACATCCATCAGCTGTTCGCGGTGCATCCGGTGGCCGGGCGTCACAGCCAGCAACTTGACCAGCGCCGCTGCGCCGCTGCGCCGCCAGGCGTCCTCGGCCACCGGGCGACCACCGACCTCCGCCCGGAACCCGCCGAGCACACAGATGCGTAAGTCACCGGCCACGCCGCGATTGTCGCACCGGCCCGTGCGATTGCGAACGAATCCTGAAAGGCCGCCTGCCACCCGCGTGGGGGCATACCGGCGGATGGCTGATGCGAGGCCGGTGACTGTGTCGAATCGCAGACGGAGGGCGGTCAGGCTGTGAAACTCGACGGTATGCACACCACCAACGCGGGCGAGAGCTGGCGCAAGGCCCTGGCGGCATGGGAGATACCGGCAGATATCCTCGCCGGCGCCGAGGAGTCGCCATGGGTGCTGCCTCGGCACGTGTT
>JAKEEW010000900.1 GCA_022616375.1 Sporichthyaceae bacterium | reverse complement strand
GTTGGCGAGCGGGTTTCCGGCCCGATCCGGCTCGCGCTCGAGGTCGCCGACTCCGCTGCCACTGCCGAGCAGCTCGCCGGGTCCGGCGGCACCTTGGTCGCTGCGGCGGTCGTCACTCCATGGGGAGACCGCAACGCCCGCGTACGCGCGCCGGAAGGCACTCAGCTAACTCTGTTCACCGCCCCGGTCGCCGGGTAGATCAGCCCGCCGCGCGGAGTTGGTCCTCCGCCAAACAGCCGACCAGCCCCCGCCCGGGTGTCCGTTGACATGCCTTGGTTACTGGCGGGTAGCATCGAAGTAGTTACCCATCGGTAGCTAGTTGGGTGAGGCAGGGGAGGCCGGCGGAATGGGCCACTACCGGAGCAATCTCCGTGATCTCGAATTCAACCTGTTCGAGGTCTTCAACCGCGGTGAGATCCTCGGCACCGGCCCCTACCACGAGATCGACGTCGAGACCGCGCGCAGCATCCTGGCCGAGGTCGACCGGCTGGCCACGCACGAGCTGGCCGACTCCCTGCTGGACTCGGACCGCAACCCGCCGATCTTCGACCCGAGCACCCACTCGGTCACGCTGCCCGAGACGTTCAAGCGATCGTTCCGCGCCTATCAGGACGCCGAGTGGTGGCGGCTGGACCTGCCGGCCGAGCTCGGCGGCACACCGATCCCCCGCTCGCTGCGCTGGGCGGTCGCGGAGCTCGTGCTGGGCGCCAACCCGGCCGTGCACATGTACTCCACCGGTGACAGCTTCGCCCACCTGCTATGGCTGATCGGCACCGACGACCAGAAGCGGCTGGCCCGCTGGATCGTGGGCAAAAGGTGGGCGACCACGATGGTGCTTACCGAGCCGGATGCGGGCTCCGATGTCGGGGCCGGGCGGACCGGCGCCACCCAGCAGCCGGACGGCTCCTGGCACCTCAACGGGGTCAAGCGGTTCATCACCGGCGGGGAGCACGACCTGACCGACAACATCGTGCACTTCGTCCTGGCCCGCCCGGACGGGCACGGGCCCGGCACCAAGGGCCTGTCCCTGTTCCTCGTTCCGAAGTACCTGGTGGATCTCGAGACCGGAGAGCTCGGCGCTCGCAACGGGGTCTACGCCACCAATCTCGAGCACAAGATGGGGCTGAAGGTCTCCACCACGTGTGAGCTGACGTTCGGCGAGCGGGAGCCGGCGCAGGGTTGGCTGCTCGGCGACGTGCACGACGGCATCGCTCAGATGTTCCACATCATCGAGGCGGCCCGGATGATGGTCGGCACGAAGGCCATCGCCACGCTGTCCACCGGCTACCTGAACGCGCTGGACTTCGCCAGGACCCGGGTACAGGGTGCCGATCTGACCCAGGCCGCGGACAAGACCGCGCCGAAGGTGCCGATCATCCGGCACCCGGAGATCCGGCGCAGCCTGCTGACCCAGAAGGCCTACGCCGAGGGACTGCGCGCGCTGGTTCTCTATACCGCCACCCAGCAGGACGCGATCGAGCTGGCCAGGCACGCCGGCCAGACCGACCAGGCCGCCGATCGGCTCAACGACCTGCTGCTTCCGCTGGTCAAGGGCGTCGGATCGGAGCGGTCCTATACCCTGCTCGCCGACACGTTGCAGATCTTCGGAGGCTCCGGCTACCTGCAGGACTACCCGATCGAGCAGTACGTCCGGGACGCCAAGATCGACACCCTGTACGAGGGCACGACCGCGATCCAGAGTCTCGACCTGTTCTTCCGCAAGATCGTGAAGGACAACGGCCAGGCGCTCGGCCAGCTGATGGTGGCGATCCAGGATCTCGCGAAGGGCGATGCCGGCAACGGGGCACTGGCCAGGGAACGCGAGCTGCTCGGCACCGCGCTGGAGGACGTGCAGGGGATCATCGCCACCATGGCCGGCGCTGCCGTGGCCAGCCGGACCGAGCCGAGCGAGATCTACAAGGTCGGTCAGAACACGGTCCGGCTGCTGATGGCGCTGGGTGACCTAGTGATCGGGTGGCTGCTGCTGCGGCAGGCCGAGGTGGCGCTGGCCGCGCTGGAGACGCTGCCGGCCGGGCCGCACAGCGCGGCCGACCGCGACTTCTACACCGGCAAGGTCGCCGCCGCCCGGTTCTTCGCCGGCACTGTGCTGCCGACGCTGACCGCCGTCCGGCGGATCGCCGAGTCGGCCGACGACGGGGTCATGGCCATCCCCGAGACCGCGTTCTAGCTGGACCGGGCGTTCCCGCCGGCGGCGGCCGGTCGCCGTCGCGCGACGCAGCGGCACCCCGGGCCGGGCCGCCCAGGTCTCGAGCTGGTGGACGAAGTCGGGCGCGGTGTCCGGCCAGTGGTAGTTCGCCTGCGCGGCCTCATGCCCGCGCCGGCCGTAGGCCAGTCGCAGCTCCGGCTCGTCGCGCAGCCGCAGCACCGCACGGACCACCGAGGACGGGTCGTTCCAGGGCACGACCGCACCACACAGGTAGCGCTGCACCACCTCGACCGCGCGCGGCGTCGGGGTCGTGACCACCGGAATCCCGTGCGCCATGTACTCGATGATCTTCGTCGGCATGGAATGCCGGTAGTTGGGATCATCGTGCAGCAGCGAGAGCCCGGCCAGCGCGCCGTCCAGCCGGGCCAGCGCGGCATCGTTGGGCAGGAACCCGGTCCACTCCAGCTCGTCCTGCTCGACCGCCCGGCGCAGCTGCTCGGCGGTCGGCGGATCGGCGTACCCGATCAGCTCGACCCGGACGCCATAGCCGCGCAGCAGCCGAGCCGCGTCGATCAGCTCGGCGCCGCCCCTGGCCTGGGACAGCCAGCCGAGGTAGACCACCCGGTCGGAATCCGGCGGGGGCACCGAGCCCGGAACCGTAGTCTGGTTCGGAATCACTGGATGCGGCCGCCGAAACCGGGACGCGTAGCCCTCCTCGGCCAGGAGCAGATGCAGGCTGCGCTCGGCCGTCGACTCGGCAGCCCGGATCGCGGCCCGGGCCAGCAGCCGGGTGCCGGCCGGCAACCACGGCTTGAGCCCGAGCGCGGCCGCGGTGTCTTCGTGCACGTCCCAGACCACCGGTGGGCGCTTGGCCACCCCCTTGACCGCGAGCAGCAGCTCCGGATCGTGGACCAGGACCAGATCGACCTCGCGCTTGCGCCGCTGGACCAGCTGCCGGGCGGCCCGGATCGCGGTCACCCGCCGCCGGCCGACGGCCCGAGGCAGATCGTGCCCGGTCAGCCAGGCTCGCGGGGTCACCCCGAACTCGGTGAACGGAGCTCCGTACTCCACCTGGTGTCCGGCGTCCACCAGCGCTTGGGCCTGCCGATGCAGGATCCGCGCGTCCTCCGGATTGTGCACAATCGTCAAGATCAGAACGCGCATGCCCCCACCCGGCTCGACTGCGCCGCCGCGTCCGTGGAGCCGCCATGACCCCGTCCGGCGCGACCACGGTACTCCGGCCACACCGGCGGCCCGGCCGGATTCGGACCGGGCGGTCGGGTGAGGTTGGGCAGGTGAGTTGGGCAAGTGAGGTTGTGCGGGTGCCGGCCGGCCCCGGTTACCCGGCGCCACGCAGTGGCAGCACCAGCTCGGTCGAGCCGCCGGCCACGATCCGCACCGGCACTCCCCAGTCCTGTTGGTGCATGTGGCACGCGGCGAATTCGGTGCCCTCGTCGCAGGAGGCGGCCATCGCCGCGACGTGCAGCACTCCCTCGCCGATGCCGGTCGCG
>JAKEEW010000899.1 GCA_022616375.1 Sporichthyaceae bacterium | reverse complement strand
ACCCTGGCGGCGAACGAGTGATACGTTGCCACGGTCGGCTCACCGGCGAGTTGGCCGTCGTGACCGAGCAGACGCTTGGCCCGGCCGAGGTAGAGCCGGATCCGGTGCGCCAGCTCGCCCGCCGCCTTCCTGGTGAACGTGAGCCCGAGCACCTGATCGGCCCGAACGTGGGCATTGGCAACAAGCCAGATGACCCGGAGCGCCATCAGCTCGGTCTTGCCGGATCCGGCACCGGCGACGACGAGTAGCGGTTCGTCCGGGGGCGCGCTGATGACGGCCAGCTGTTCCGGGCTGAACTCGTAGCCGATGCCGAGCCGCACCCGCAGTTCCTCCGGTGCGAACCGCGGCCCCACCGTCGCCCTGCTCACCCGGATTCCCGATTCGCTCGCTCGTGCGTCGGATAAGACGACGCCTTCCCTCGCCTGCCCGCAACCCCGACTTCGTCGGCGGGTCGGCTCAGTCCAGGAGCCGCCGCGCCAACTCGCTCGCTCATCGCGTCACCTGCCTTCCCTTGCCGGACAACGGACACGAGGTGTTCACCGCGCAGTAGGGGCAGGAGTCGTTGACGACGGCCCGGAAGGTCGACGCCGCCATAGCCGCGGCCGCATCGCGCACCAGCCCTTCGGCCCATGCCGGGTCTTCGCTGTCGCCCAGCGGTGGTTGCACCCGTACCGCCGCGGCCGCATGGCTGGTCCCCACCGCGACGATCTCCGCACCGCCGGACACCTCGCCGGGGCCGAATCCGCCCTCCTCGACCGCGACCTGGTACGCGGCGAGTTGTGGATGTGCCGCCGCGTCCTCTGCGCTCGGTGCGCCGGCGCCGGTCTTCAGGTCGACCACGACCAGCCGGCCCTTGGCATCCCGCTCGAGCCGGTCGACCCGGCCACGCACCTGCACCGCGCGCCCGGCGGAGGCTTCGGTCGGGCCGAGCCGGACGTCGAACTCCTGCTCGATCGCGACCTGCTCGCGTGGGTTGCTCCCGAGCCAACTGAGCAACTTGTCGACCATCTTCTCGGCCCGGTCGCGCTCGCGCTGACCCAGCCACCGGGCCATAAATGTAGCGCGGGTAGGCGAGGATCACACTCGGCTCGAGCTCGGTCCACACCTCCTGGAACTGCCGGTAGGCGTCCTT
>JAKEEW010000898.1 GCA_022616375.1 Sporichthyaceae bacterium | reverse complement strand
TGAGCTCCGTGACAGCCCAGCTCGACCAGTTCGGCATCGACCCGCTCGAAGTGTTACCGGCTGCATTCGATGGCACATGGCAGGGCGTGCTCAGGCGCCAGCCAGCGACGCGGACCGAGCCGGTGCAGCTCACTCTCCACGAGGCCGAAGTCGGCTCGCTGGTGGGCAGGTGGACGCACACCGTCGGGCTAACAACGTGCGACTACCGTCTCACGTTGACCCAGGCATACGGTGCGCGAATATATACCACCAACGAGATCGCCACGATCAACGAGTACGACGCACCACCGACAAGCTGCAACGACGACGGTTACCTGATCGTCCGGCTCCATGGGACCGCCGCGATGACGGTGACCGTCTACAGCTCCTCAGATCCAGACGCCATAGTCTCCACCGTGAGCCTGTCGCCACGCCCCTGAGCATTGGAGAATCACTTGGACGCCCCCGTCTCCTTGCCGGTCCCGTACCGCATCAGCCAACCAGCGGCCTCGGAGTGCGCCACGAGCACATCCGCCCACAGCGGACATGAGGAGCGGGTCAGAGCCAGCCGGCCATGTGTCATGGGGCATCGGCGCCGCGCACACTGACGTGATGAAGGATCCAGGCGTACGTCGGGTGGATTTTGGGTATTTTGTCCGACCGGTGGAGGAGACCGGCACCGGGCACCCTCGGGTGGAGCCCTGCCTGGGCTACCTGATCGACCACCCCGGCGGGTTGCTGCTGGTGGACACCGGGATGGGCCGGCATCCGGAGGTGGACGAGCATTATCGGCCGCGGCGGCGCGAGCTGGCCGAGGCGCTGGCCGAGGTTGGGGTACGGGCGAGCGACATTGCCCTGGTGGTCAACTGTCACCTGCACTTTGACCACTGTGGCGGCAACCCGCAGCTTGTCGGCCGGCCGATCGTGGCGCAGCGGGTGGAGCTGGACGCCGCGCGGTCGACGCCGGACTACACCCTGCCCGAGCTGGTCGACGCGCCCGGGCTGCGCTATGAGCTGCTCGACGGCGAGGCGGAGGTGCTGCCCGGCGTCCTGGTGGTGCCGACGCCGGGGCACACGGCCGGGCACCAGTCGGTCGTTGTGCGCCGAGGTGACGGCGCGGTGGTGGTGGCCGGGCAGAGCCATGACACCGCGACCGCGTACAGCAGCGATGTTCTCGCCTGGCGGGCCCGTGGCGATGGCCACCCGCCACCGCTGCCGGTGCCGCCGGGGTGGATCGACCGGCTGCAGCGCCTCGACCCGGCTCGGGTGGTCTTCGCGCACGACCATGCGGTGTGGCAGCCGTGACATCCCGCCGCCCTCGACTGTCGTGGCAGCGGCGCCGGCCCGCGCTGCCATAGCAGATCAACTCCCGCTTGGGAAGCCTGTCCACAGGCCC
>JAKEEW010000897.1 GCA_022616375.1 Sporichthyaceae bacterium | reverse complement strand
GGACACATCGAACGGGCCGGACCTGCAGGTATGGCTCACCGACCAGCCGGTCATCCCCGGCAATGCGGGCTGGTTCGTCTTCGACGATGGACGGTACGTGCAGCTCGGTCCGCTGAAGGCGAACCGCGGCAATCAGGTGTACGACATCCCCGCCGGCACCGACCTCACGGGTTTGACCAGCGTGTCCATCTGGTGCAAACGCTTCGCGGTGTCGTTCGGGGCGGCTCCCCTCGACCCCGTGTAGTCGCATCCGTACCCTGCGATGTTGAAGCCTGTGTCGCCTCGACCGCCGCGCCGCCGACTGAGAAGCTGTGGGCTGGCCACGGGTTCGGTGAGGGGGCTTGATGAACGGTTGGGCGCTGCCCGACGAGGTGCTGCGTAACGCGCCCACCTACGCGCCTCGACCACGGGAGCTGGCTGACCTCGAGTTGCTGCTCTCGGGTGCGTTGGCTCCATTGACAGGCTTCCCGACCCGAGCCGACCTCGACTCGATCAGCCAGACCGGTCGGCTCGCCGACGGCACACCGTGGCAGGTGCGGATCACGCTCTCCGCGCCGGCCGGGCTCGTCGCGGCGCTGGATCCGGCGAATCCGCTCAAACGGGTGCTCGTGCTGACCGACCCCGAGGGCGCGCCGTTGGCCGCCGTCGACGCGATCGACATCTGGCCGCTCCGGGAGGGCTGGTGCGGCGTGGGTGGCCAGGTCCGCCGCGTCGGTGACAGCACCCACGGATCGTTCCGCCGGTTGCGGCTGGCTACCGACGACATCAAACCGATGTTGCCGCCGGGTCGGGTGCTCGGTGTGATCGTCGACCGGCCGTTGCACCGGCCACAACTTGCTCAGATCGCCTATGCGGCCCGGACCATCGCCGGCCACGTGCTCATCATCGTGCCGGTCGGCGACGCCGGGCTGGACGGCCTCGGTCCGGAGGCGCTCATCCGTACCGTGTTCGCGGCCCGCGACCGGATGCCTCCGGCGACGATCGTTGCGGTGCCGTTGGCCCGCCGCGGCGACGACATC
>JAKEEW010000896.1 GCA_022616375.1 Sporichthyaceae bacterium | reverse complement strand
GCCAGCCCTCGACGGCCGGTGTTCGTGACGCAAGCAACAGCGCCTTGGACTCGCGCAGCGAGAACCCCACGTCTCGAAGCAACAGGATCACCCCGACGAGCGCGACCGCTGACTCCGGGTAGCGCCGCTGACCCGAGACCCTGCCGGGTGCCGGTAGCAAGCCGAGCTCCTCGTAGTAGCGCAAGGCCGAGGTGGCGACACCGGTGCGCTTGGCCAGTTCGCCGATGGTCAGATGTGGGTCACCCATGTCCGTCACCCATGTTGGCCGCCTATGTTGACTTCAAGGATACTTGAAGGTGTTGGGTGGCTGTCATGGAACCACAGAGCAGACCCAACGACGACCAGACCCAGTACCAGGACCAGGACCAGTACTGGAACGGCCCGGAAGCCAGCCACTGGCTGGTCCACGAACACCGCTACGAGCGCATGGGTGCGCCCTTCACCCGGCTGGTCCTGGACGCGGCGGCCGTGGCACGCACCGATCGTGTCCTGGACGTCGGCTGTGGCGCCGGATCAACGACGTGCACGGCAGCACGCGCCGCCGCTGACGGCCAGGCGCTCGGCGTGGACATCGCCCGGCCCCTGTTGCAGCGGGCCAAGCAGCGAGCCCGACACGAGGGCCTGACCAACGTCCGCTTCGAGCACGGCGACGCGCAAACCCATCGCCTCCCACCGCAAGGCTTCGATGTCGCCATCAGTCGCTTCGGGGTGATGTTCTTCAGCGACCCCACAGCCGCGTTCGCCAACATCGCCCGCGGCCTGCGCCCCGGCGGCCGGATCGCCTTTGTGTGCTGGCAGCACCCCGCCGACAACGAATGGATCGCGGTCGTCGGTGGCGCCGCCGCCCAGCACCTGGCGCTCCCGCCGCGCGATGACCCGGCGGCTCCGGGGATGTTCTCGCTCGGCGACCGCGATCGGATCGCCGCCGTGTTGCGCGCCGCGGCGCTCACCGATGTGGTCATCGAGCCGGTCGCCGAACCGCTGTGGATGGGCGCCGACGTCCCCGACGCCGTCAGGTTCCTCACCTCGACCGGGATCTGGACCCGACTCGTCCGGGACGCCGACCGGCCGACGGTCGCCCGGGCCAGCCAGACCGTCAAGACCGCGCTCGGACCGTACCTCACGCCCGATGGCGTGCTGCTGGGATCCCGGGCATGGCTCGTCACCGCGAGCAGGCCATGACGGTGAAGCAGGCCGTGATCGCGGCCCTCATGCGCCAGGGCGGTAACCCCCGCGGCGTGGCCGGGAGCGTCGCCGGCTGGGTGATGGCCCATCGCTCCTCCAACCGCCGGCGCAACGCCTGGGTGGTCTCGCT